>WFZV01000041.1 GCA_015489395.1 Bacteroidales bacterium | reverse complement strand
TAGTAGAATTTACACAAAAATTTTTTTACATAATTTGCCTAAATAGAACAAACTATTGATTTCAAGAGAATTAACTATGACCAACAAAGCAACTTTCTGCATAAAAGTTGAAATTTTTAGAACTTAAACACCATAAACCTCTTTTGCTTAAAAATCATTTACGCTAAATTGCAGGTCTGATTCTCAACTGAAATTTATTGTCAAAACACTGTCAACCAGCTTTTTAAACAAAAAACAATGAATTATCCTAAACTGGAAATTCTCTTCGAAGACGACTACATTATCGCTGTAAACAAACCATCAGGAGTTATTATTCAGGGTGATAAAACCGGCGATACCCCGCTTGTGGACATGGTTAAAGCTTATTTAAAGAAAAAATATCTCAAAAAAGATGTTTATATCGGCCTTCCACATAGATTGGACCGACCCACAAGTGGCGTTGTAATTCTTGCGAAAAAACCTTCTGTTCTTAAGAAACTTAACGAAATGTTCCATGACGGAAAAGTACGAAAAACGTATTGGGCAATTGTCAATAAAAAACCACCAAAGAGCAAAGATACTCTAAAACATTACCTATGGAAAAACCAGCAGCAAAACAAGTCTTATGCCTTAGATTATCCTAAACCCGGCAGTAAAGAAGCTGTTTTAACTTACAATGTTTTAGGCAATTACAACAAAAAATTCTGGCTTTTGGAAATTTACCTACATACAGGACGACATCATCAAATTCGCGCTCAACTTTTACGAATTGGCTGCAAAATCGTCGGTGACGTCAAGTACGGCTACAAAAACCCAAATCCAGACGGAAGTATTTACCTTCACGCCAGAAAAATTAGCTTTAAACATCCTATTACTGACGAAAAAATTACTATCTTCGCAAAACCGCCAAACAACAAACTCTGGAATTACTTTTACCAGAAACTTAAAACCAATAAATAATGCCTAAACAATACTTCGCCCCTATGCATACTGCCGAACACATACTTAACCAAACAATGATTCGATTGTTCGGCACTGACCGTGCTTTCAATTGCCACATCGAACGCAAAAAATCTAAATGCGACTATTACTTCGACCGTCCTTTATCCGACCAAGAAATACAACTGTTAGAACAAAAAGTAAACGAAATTATACAACAGGACTTGCCTGTGGGCGAATACTTTTTACCATACAAAGAAGCTGCTAAAAAATTCAAAATCAAAGTCCCAGAAGAACAAAATCCTACAATTAGAATCGTACACATCGGCGATTATGACCATTGCCCTTGCGCCGGTAACCACGTGGAACATACCGCGGAAATAGGCAAATTCAAAATTATTTCTACAAACTACCAAAACGGTATCCTGCGAATAAGATTTAAAGTACAACCTCCTGCTGAAAGTCTCGAAAAATATAGCTAAACTTTAAAAACCAATAACAGTGCTGGAATTTACTATCGTAGCTAAAGACAAAAATACAAAAGCCCGTGCCGGTATTATAAAAACTGCTCACGGCCTTATCAATACACCTATTTTTATGCCTGTTGGCACGCAAGGTACAGTAAAAGCCGTTCACCAACGAGAACTCCATGACGACATTAAAGCACAAATAATCCTGGGAAATACTTACCACCTCTACTTACGCCCAGGCCTGGACGTACTTGAAAAAGCTGGCGGATTACACAAATTTATCGGATGGAACAAAGCTATACTTACCGACAGCGGCGGATTCCAGGTGTATTCGCTTACACAAATGCGAAAACTAACTGAACAAGGCGTCCGCTTCAAATCACATATCGACGGCAGCTACCACACATTTACCCCAGAAAACAATGTCGATATTCAACGAACTATCGGAGCTGACATTATGATGGCTCTGGACGAATGCCCGCCCTATCCTTCTACTTACCAATACGCTAAAAAATCCATGGAACTGACACACAACTGGCTCAAACGCGGCTGGAAAAGATACCAACAAACCCAGCCTAAATACGGCTATTATCAAGCTTTCTTCCCAATCGCACAGGGCAGCATATTTAAAGACCTGCGAAAACAATCTACCGAAACAATTGCCTCATATCCTGCCGATGGCTATGCAATTGGCGGCCTGGCTGTAGGCGAACCCGAACAAACCATGTACGAAATCATTGACCTTTCAACAGATATTTTGCCTCAAGACAAACCACGATATCTAATGGGCGTTGGCACTCCGGCAAATATTCTAAATGCTATCGAACTTGGTGTTGATATGTTCGATTGCGTAATGCCAACTCGAAACGCAAGAAATGCTCAACTTTTTACAACTCAAGGCATTATAAACATAAAAAATCTAAAATGGAAATACGATTTTTCACCAATCGACCCTGAAGGCATTACTTTTGTAGATACTCAATATACAAAAGCATATTTACGTCACTTAGTTTCTGTAAATGAACGACTTGCAGCACAAATCGCTTCGATTCATAACCTGGGATTTTATCTCTGGCTCGTACGACAGGCAAGAAATCATATTATTAAAGGCGACTACAAACAATGGAAAGATGCTATATTACAGCAAATTATGCAACGTATTTAGATTTTTTCAAAAAAACTATAAATTTGCTTCAGACTTAAAACCTAATCAAAATTTTTTCGATATACTTATATAAAGACCAAAAGCAACCTTATAAATTATGCTACAATCAATAGACACACCACAAATTCTCTGGGACCTGCTATCTGCTACCAGCATCGAAGACATGAATTATATTTACAAAGGTCAGTTTTCTGAAGACATTGCGCATTATCTGCTTCTTTTGGCCGAAAGGAACATAGAGCGAAATCAACTTAAAGGCAGACTAAAAAAACGTGTCTTTCACATTATGGTAGAAAGCGTGCAAAATATTACGCGCCACCAGGATATTATCGAAGAACATAACGAACAAAAGGCAATGTTTGCCATTCAAAAATTCAGAAACATTTATCTGGTTACTACCGCTAATCTGGTCAAAAAAATAAAAGTCGATTATCTGAAAAATAAGCTTGAGACAATCAACAACATGACCGAAGAAGAGCTTAACAAATTTTACAAAGAAGTCTTAATGGAAGACAGTTTCACCAATAAAGGGGGCGCAGGTCTCGGACTTATTGAAATAGCACGTAAATCTGGCAATAAACTTTATTACGATTTTGTCGATTTCAACGACGAATTTTCACTGTTTTATATGCACACATACATTTACTTAGACGAAAACCAAAATAAAAAAATTTACTTACCTCGAATTTACTCATTTGACTTTATCAAAGAACTTCACCGAACTTTAGAAAAAAACAATATTCTGCTGGTTTATTGTAGTGTTTTCGATCAGCCAAGTTTAATCAGCTTAATATCAATACTTAGCTCACAAATTAAAGGTAATTTGCCATTTCGTAAGAAAATTATTGGCACCTTAGTTGAAATGTTGCAAAATATCATGCATCATGGTTACATACGTATCCAGGACAAAGAACATAAAGGAGCATTAGGACTGTTCTATATTGCTTATCAAAATAGAGTTTTTACTTTAAACACAATCAACTACATCTCAAATGATAAAATAAAACAGCTAAAATCTAAACTTCATTATATCAATAGCTTAAGCATAGATGATGTCGAAAAACTTTACAACGAACAACTAATGAACTTCAACGATGACGATTCTCCTTTAGGTGGCCTTGGATTCCTTGAAATGCGACTTAAAAGTAGAAATAAGCTTAAATTCGAAATAAAAACAATTAACGAACGGATTTCTTATTTTTCACTAAAAGTCGAATTTAAACTTAGCTAACAATGAAAAAACTCATATTAAAACAACAAAAAGATAAACCTGCTATAATTTTATTACCTGCTAAAGGAAAATTTCAAATAGTTGGCAAGTGTTATCCAGAAAACCCAAAAGAATTCTTTAAACCCATTTTAAATTGGTTCGAAGAATACTTTGATAATGACCCTTTGCCTGAAACTACTGTCGAGATAATCATGACCTTTTTCAATACATCTTGCCTAATTGCCCTTAGACAACTTGTAATCTTGCTGTTAGAAAAAGGTAAACAGCACAATGTTAAAATTCTTTGGTATTACTATCCTGTAGATGATGAAATCCTCGATGAAGGAAAAAGATTTAAATTTCTACTCAACAACCCAAAAAATTTTATTTTGGTTGAACTTAAAGACGACAAAAAAATCGATTTACTCCCATAATATCAATAAATTATAAGTATTTACCTGCCCAATATCCTCTAATTTTAATTCTACATTTTTTGCCCCGGAAGCCAATAACGTATTATGCCCCCATCCCATAACACGATAAATCACAATATCATCTATAGGAACAAAATTTATAAATTCTACCTTTGCTTCATTTTTCAATTCATCAATATACAAAACCCTTATCGTGGAAGGACGATAATATGTTTCTAAAAAGAAAGGTACACGTTTTATCATTGCCCGTGGACCTCCAAATCGCAGAAAAAACCTATAAATACCATTCAAAGACTGCTGCGAGCTAAAAATTCCCAATTCCCAGGCTAACTCTAATTTATCATAATGCAAAACTTCCGCAGCCTTCTCAACAGGATGGCGCAAATATTTATCAACATCATACCACTTTGACACTAAAACTCCTTTTGTAAAAACTCTCCTGACCTCCTCCTCCAGCGAATCCAACCATACTCTATACATATCAGGAAAATTCAACTCTATAAATTTCAAGGTACTACGTATTGCTATTCCCTTAACTTCCATCACATACTATTTTTAACGTCCAAAAATTAATGATTTTCTTTCTACTGTGCAAAAGTTATGCTAAAAAAAATATAAAATAACACATAACTGATCAGAGTTCATAAAAACTTCTTATCTCGACCATGAAAGCATATTTTTCTATGCATACATACTGTAGCTGTTCAAAAATAAACTTAAAACATTCTATAAAGTATTAAAACCGTAACTTAACTAATATTCAACAAATAAATCATTCCTCGTCCAACCTCTATCCCCGTTCCCCTAAAGCCGACGCAAAAATCAGTCCCTGTCCTGACCAATACAGTAGCATTATCAATGCCTGGGCAAAACTGACATGACAACAAAAACGGTTTATCGCTATAACCGAATCGCTCATAACAAACAAAATTGCACCATAAAAAGCAAATTTCGCAAATTTATCTGCTCCTATCTGGGCAAAACTGCGCCACAACATCGTCAAAATCACCAACATGTACACAACCACTGGTAGCAGCATTTGCCCTAAATTTCTGCGAATCACAAGAAAAATCGCAATACCTAAGATAACAGCGAACATCAATCCTTCTACCGCAAATCGTCTGGAACGTTGAACAAAAGCAAAAATGTAAAACAGATGCGCAATTAAAAACGAACCCAGGCCTAAAACAAATTTATCGCCGGGCAGCTGCAACACTAAATCGCCTATCGCTGAAAACACAAAGGCTATCGCTATGATTTTTTGATATTTACTACGCCATGGATATAACGCAAGCGACAACAGCAGTACAGGTACAGGCTTTGTTAATAGCATCAAATCCGTATTTGACAGCCACAACCCCAGATAGTAAGCACAAGCAAACGCTATGGCTAAGACGATCAGAAAGGTTTTTCGCATATTTTGGGATTTTTTGCTTAAAAATACTAATTTAACTGCAAATTTCTACGGACTTTTGCAATGAGCCACAGAAAGTTCATACTTTTTTACTACTTAGTAAATACACCGGTGGTCTTGCTTATACTGATACTCTGGATTTACGAGAAAAAGCTAAATTTACCCTGGGAAGCTGGTACTACTGCGCAGGTGATTTTAGGACTTGTCGCCGCTTTGACTGGTTTTGTCTTTCCCATGTGGCTTAGAATTTTGTATGCCAGACGTCAGAACAAAACGCAAGATTTAGAAATTTTCGAAAAAATCAACATCATTTTGTCAAATCTCACTTTTTTGTTAGCAGTTATGGCTTTCAGTCTAAAAATCAATGTTTTTCTACGATATTTTATTGTGTTAATCGCGTTCTATGCGCTGTACGTAAGTTATCCATCGCAGGGTAAACTTAATTTTGATAAAAAACTATTACGTTTAAAATCTTGATAAATGTCTATCTGGCAGAAAATAAAAGACTTCTGGAAAAATTTCGACCAATTTAACCGTCAAAATTACGTGGAAATGCAGCAGCAGGAGCTTGCTGAATTGGAAACGATTTTCGCCCTTTTGACAATAGGCAATTTTATTGGTTTGCCTAATCCTCCATCGCACGTTGCACTGGAAATCATTTCAGCACTTGACAAAGAATTCGACATTTTAGTGAATTCTGTCGAAAAATCTCTGGATTCAACAGGCTATTTACTTGGAATTTTTGATATTGACTAAAAATCTTTTGCTCATGTTTAAAACTATTTTCTTTTTAGGCAAAGGTGGCGTTGGCAAAACCACGACTTCTGCACTCAGCAGTTATTTTCTGTCGCAATTTCGGCCAGTGGAACTTTACTCTTTAGACCAGGCGCACAATCTCGGCGATGTCTTTAACTTAAAGCTTTCTGACAGGCCTCAGCAAGTACGTAAAAATCTTATGGCTGCTGAAGTGGACCTAAATTTTTGGCAAAAAAAGTATATCAACAATCTAAAAAGCTCTGTAAAAAAGTCCTACGCATACCTTACTGCATACAATTTGATGTCGTATTTAGATTTATTCGAATATGCCCCTGATATCGAAGAACTTGCACTTATTTTAGCAGTAAATCAAATCTGGTCGTCTGCTGCGGATAATTTTATTATTTTCGACATGCCGCCTACTGCTTTAAGCATACAATTCTTTAAATCTGTTCACCGTAACCTCATCTGGCTGGATAAACTCATTTCTTTACGCAAAAAAATTAAACAAAAACGTGAAATCCTCTCGCAAATCCAGCTGGGTAAAAAGACTATCGAAACAGACAAAATCCTTAACAAATTGCTTGATTTACAGCAATTTTATACAAATTTTAACCAGAATCTACAGAAAAGTAAATTATTCATCATTCAAAATCCCGACAAATTGTCTCATCTTGAAGCCCAAAGAATCATCGAAAGCCTCAAACAGCTGAATTTAACCAATTTTTCGCTAATAACTAACAAGGCACAAAACTGCCAGTCTCCTCAGTGCTTAAAAAACTTTAGTGATCTGGACTTTGACAGGATTATCTCTGAAAATCAAGACTTCTTTAACTGGCTACGCCAATCGCTCGAAAGTTAAACCTTGTCCTTAACCTTACCGATTCCCAACTGCTGCAAAACCGCCTGCAAAGAGTCAGTTTCGCGTTTTATAGCCTCAGTTATATCTGTCATTTCATTCAAAATATCCAGCTCAATGTCTAATCTCCTCGAAAGCCGCTGCTTAACATAATTGGTAGGAAACATCTCATCTGTGACTTTAAACAAAACATCCTGGCGCTTAAGCTCATGCCAAAAATGTTGTATTTTCTTCTTCGAACCACGCGACAATGCTGAAGTCCTCAGTCTCAAAACATTCTGTAAATCAGTTAGAATATAGCTGGGCAGGTGGAAACGGAAAGTATTTAATTTATAAACCACATACATATCCTCAGCCAGATAAATATCTGCTAATGAGCTGTGTATCAGATATTGGTTGGTAAAAAAATTATTTAGTTCCATGATTAAATACAGCTGAGACATAACCTCATTTATGCTTAAATCTGGCTTGAGATACTCCTGCTCAAAAAAACTCTGGTCAGTCACCAAACGGAATTCGCTGTCTTTAAAATCAACATCGACCTCATCGAACAATAGCGGCATAAAATACACAGTTAGAGTATTGTACGACAAATCAGATAATTTCTTAGCTTCTAACGGCATTTTGTCTGGTCTTTGAGCTTATTTTCAATGCTTTTTTGGTGATTTTCTATGTTTAAATTTATAAAATTCGCTTTAAACTTATCAAATTAATTGGTTATTTTTGTGCCAAAAACTTATGAAAGTAGTTGTTTTAGGCGCAAGTCCAAATCCAAATCGATATTCATACAAAGCTGTTAGCTGGCTCATAAAATATGGTTATGACGTTATTCCCATTGGGATTCGTGATGGTCAAATTGATGGTTTAAAAATCCACCACCAATTACCGAAAGACACAGATATTCACACAATTACCATTTACCTGAATCCTCAACGGCAACAGCAATATTACGAGTGGATTATTGACACAAAGCCTCAAAGGGTAATCTTTAACCCAGGCAGCGAAAATCCTGAATTAGAGAAACTTTTAGATCAAAATAATATTCGCTTTTTACATGCCTGCACTTTGACTTTGTTAAGTATTGGTATGTTCGAAAAAGCTTAATTTTTCATTCATTTTAAGTATTTTTGCACAAACTAAAACCTGTTTTAATGAACATTGAACAAAAATTAGGTTTCGATAAAATCCTGAAAATTTTACACAATTACCTCAACGATATTGGACGGACATATTTAGACAAAATCAAATTTTCAACAGATATCGACTTTATCAATAACGAGCTAAATGCAGTATCAGAATTCGTCGAAATCCTTTCAAACCACCAGTTTCCTCTCGAATATTACATTGACCTGCGACCAGCACTAATTAAAATCCAATCGCCAAATACTTATCTACAGCCGGAAATTTTACTCGACCTGCTAAATTCCCTTGAGACCATCGCACAAATAAAAAAATTTTTCGATAAACAAGATTTATCCAAAAAATTTAAAACCCTTCGCACTGCTACACAGAACATTAAAGTCTATCCATTTATTTTTCAACGGATAAAAAAAGTTATCAATCGACGCGGCGAAATCTTAGACTCTGCAAGCGATGAACTAAAACAAATACGGAGCCAGCTTAATAGTAAACTTACAGAAATTAGCCGAATAGTTAACAAAATCTTTAAACAGGCTAAAACACAAGGTATTGTCGAACCCGATGCCAATGTGGTGGTACGTGGCGGTAAATACCTTATCCCTTTGCCTGCATCCAAAAAAAACGCCATACAAGGCATTGTACAGGATACATCCGCCACTGGTAAAACTGTTTTTGTCGAACCACTCAAAGCCGTAGAACTCAACAACGAAATCACTGAACTAAAATTCGCTGAAAAACGTGAAATTATACGAATCCTTACCCTGCTTGCCGACGACCTTCGTCCTTACTTACCCGAATTACTCACTAACTACGATATTTTGGCATATCTGGACTTTGTGAAAGCTAAGGCTCAACTGGCAATCCTGCTAAATGCCGAACGTCCAAATATCACTGATAAACCTGTTTTAGACCTGCAAAACGCTAAAAATCCTATACTTTTAATCAACTACCAGAATACTTCAAAACAAGTCGTCCCTCTGAGCATCAAATTAGATGATAATCAACGAATTGTCCTGATTTCCGGACCTAACGCTGGCGGCAAATCCGTGGCTTTGCAAACAATCGGCCTTATCCAATACATGACACAAACCGGTTTCCTGGTACCAGCACGTTTTACATCAACTATCGGAATTTTCGAAAAAATATTTATTGACATTGGCGACGACCAATCAATCGAAAACGACCTTTCAACTTACAGCTCACACCTGCTTAACATAAAAAACATTTTGCAGCAAGCTAACTATCGCTCACTGGTGCTGATTGACGAATTCGGCTCTGGTACAGACCCAATCTTCGGGAGCGCCATCGCCATCGCTGTTTTAGAAAAACTCCTCGAAAAAAAAGTCAAAGCCGTAATTACAACCCATTATTCTGACCTGAAAAATTTTGCGGCCCAGCACGACAATATAGTCAACGCTGCAATGCTCTTCGATAGCCAGAACCTTAAACCTCTCTACCAGTTAGAAACCGGACGGCCCGGCAGCTCTTTTGCACTGGAAATAGCATCTTCTATCGGACTGCCTGACGACGTTATCCTGCGAGCAAAGCAAAAAATCGGTAAACACCAGGTCGATTTCGACAAAATTATTCGCGATATCGAGCAACAACGACAAATCATTACTAAACAACGAAAAGAAATAGAGCAACTTAAACAACAACTCCGCGAAAAAGTCATAGCCTACCGCACTGAATATGAAAAAATCCTGCGACAAAAAAAGCAAATCATCGAACAAGCTAACCAGGAAGCCGACCAGATAATTCAACAAGCTAATAAACTGATCGAAAACACCATACGACAGATTAAGGAAAAACAAGCTGAAAAAAACGCTACGAAAAAAATCAGACAACAACTCCAACGCGATTTACAAAAACTTAACAAGCACAGACAACAACTTCAACAAAAAGTCGAAAAACAACTCCAGGAAAACCTCCGAAAACAAAACAAACTGCCTAAAATCACCGACAACACTATAAAAATTGGCGATTACGTCGTCCACCGAAAATCCGGGCTGAAAGGCAAAGTCCAACAAATCAAAGACCAAAACGTGCTAATTATCTCCGGCAACCTCAAATCATTCGTCAAACTCAAAGAGCTTGAAAAACTACCCGATAGCGAAGCACGACAACTTAAACAACAGGAGAAAAAAGGCGGCGTAAAAATCGATATGGAAAAACCTTCACAATTTATCGCAGCATTGGACGTACGCGGCTTACGTACAAATGAAGCTTTACCCAAAGTCATAAAATTCTTAGATGCTGCACTTGTCGCAGGTACGCCCGAAATACGCATATTACACGGAACTGGCGACGGTATCCTGCGACAGCAAATCCGAAACCTTTTGCAAAAAACTGATTACGTGCAATGGTTCGGCGACGCCGACCCGCGCTTCGGCGGCGCCGGCGTCACAGTCGTTAAACTTAAAGGATAAACGAAAAAAAATCGCAACTTTTGCTATCATCGTTTTGTATTTACAACCTACCCCGCCATAGACCACTGCCAAAAATCAACGATAATCGTACAAACCGGCGTTTGGAGCATAAATCTGCTTAAAATAAGCTCATTTTAACTCGTTATATCTTGATAATAAGCACAAATCGCAAATCTGTGATGGGAAAAAATACACATACAGCAATACGAAAACACGACTTGTATAAAGCTTACAACGAAAATCTGCAGAACTTACAATAAGTCCTAAGCCAATACAGCTAAATCTACGAATCGTTTTTAACAACTAAGGACAAAACTAACGCTAAAATGCAGCAATACAGCACAAAACGCTAATCAAAAAAGCATCAAATCGCATCAATCTGGACGGAAACACCCATACTGTTCGAAAATCTCCCAGGCTTTATCTGCTTGTTTATAAAGCATTTGCAAACCATTAGACGTTTTAGCACCGTGCAAACGCCCAAATTCTAAAAATTTGGTCTCCGACGGATTGTAAATCAAGTCAAAAAGCAAATGCTTATCTGTCAAATACTGGTACGGAAATGGCGGGTAAAAATGCACTTTCGGATACATGCCTAAGGGAGTGGTGTTTATTACGATAAGGTTTGACTGCACAATATCCCTGGTCAGCTCATTGTAAATGTACGTTGGATGCTCAAGTCTTTTACTTCTCGAAACAAAACTAAAATCTATGCCTAATTGACGCAAGACGTATGCCACAGCCTGCGCCGCACCACCAGTCCCCAGAATCAAAGCTGATTTATGGTGCGGCTCCAATAGCGGCTCAATAGCAGCACGAAAACCATCGACATCTGTGTTAAAGCCTTTTAGCTGCACCTTGTCGCCCTCTCGTCGGACAATCACAGTGTTTACTGCTCCAATTTTTTGTGCGTCATTAGAAATGTCGGTTAAATACTTAAAAATCTGCTGCTTATAAGGACTCGTAACATTTAGCCCGCAAATCTCAGGAAACAACGACAGCAATTCAGGCAAATCTTCGATCTCCTCAAGTGGAAAATTGCGGTATTCCACAAAGTCGTAGCCCTTTTGTGATATACGCTGGTTAAAATAGCGCTCTGAAAATGAATGCTCCAAAGGGTATCCGATTAACCCAAGTAATTTGAAAGAAGATTGCATGTATATTATTTTTGTTTTTTGTCAGTACCTGCTCCCATTAGTTTTTGCTCGGTTTTAACCGTGTCTCGTGAGCTGTTTTGTAACTGTTCGATAGTAGCTGGCTCGTCTGAATTTTTCTGGTCCAAACTGTCCTGTTTTATTTGTGTATTTGATTGATTTAAAGAGTCTTGCAAAGGTTGCTGTTGACGGTTTTGACAGGTACAAAGCGGCTGTTCTTGCTGGCAAATAGCATTGAGTCCTGTTTTTATTTTTTCGGATAAATTTTTTATATCAGACATAACCTTGTCAATATCAGCTGCAGACGTAAATACATAATTACGATTCAAAATACTGAGTAAGGTTTGTCTTTGATTATCGATTCGAAGCAAATCTTGTTGAATAAGTTGTAAATAATCAGGCTTTTTGCCAGGATAATTATCCAGATAATCCCTTGCGCAGGTTATTTTTTTGGTTATGTCGATTAAATCTAATTTGGTTTTAGTGCTGAGCTGCTCGAATTGTTGTTGTGCCTGTTCGATTTTGTATTGGTGGTATTTTTTTAAGAAGTCTTTGACAAAGCTGTCTAATTGCTGTTTGCACATCAAGCAGTTCGTTTTACTATGGTCTGTTTGAAAATTAACCACTATTTCGTAAGTTGAATCATTGACAGGCAACCGCTCAAGCTGTTCTAAATGATTCTGGAAATATTTAATGTAATAAATCTGTTCTAAGTCTTTTCGCCATTTATCGACCAATTGCACGATAGGTGTATTTTTTTCTGACTGTGGCAGTTTTACAGAGTTTATGATGTTTAAATAATTTTCTAAAGACGCAGAATCCGTGGCGATTTTGTCTGGATTTGTATTTTCCAGATAATAAAGCAAATCGGCTAATTTCTTGATATTTTGAAGGTTTAAATTTTGGTTAAGTGAAATTTCTGCTTTTTTTAAAAATTTCTCGTAATATTGCTGGAAGTCTTCTTTAAACAGCTTATTATCAGCACGTAAGCTTAAAACATTCCGGTAATAATTTTTCAAATTCCAGATATCACGCAAAATAAAGTAATAAAATTTCGAATAATCTTCAGTTGTCTGGTTCTGAAGGTTTAAAAAGTAATTGTTTAAATCCAGCTGTAATTGAGCATATTTCTTTAAAAATCCAAGCAATTCTTTCTCAAGTTCGTATATCTGCGGGCTAATCATGCCTTTTTTATAATCGCTTTCAAGCTTAACCTCACGACTTTTAATCACATCAAAATCTATGTCTTCTGGAACATCCGGCACATATTTAGACTTATAATTGACAATTACAACGTATGGATATTTTTTAATTCTGATGTATTTGTACAAAAACTTACGATCAATTTTAGGGTTTGGATTTTGCGAAAGCAACTTTTTCAAATCGCTCAAATCAACATTAATTTTAAACTCATTTTCAGTACTCGGCACAAATGCAAACACAACAATCGAGTGTAATTGCTGGTTAAAATTCTCGTTTTGATAAATCCTGATGGTCGAAGTAAAATGAAACTCCTTTTTATCTGCCACAGACTCAATCATTTTGCCAAATTCTCCAACTAATTTAACAATAGCATCCGACGGATTGGTCACCAACATCGAAATTGTCTCCAACTGACTGGCTGCTAATTTATAAACCTTAACCTGATTGTCCTTGGTAATTACTTGAACATCAACTTTGGCTGAAATAAAATCTTTAACAGCAGGTGCAGGATAATTATCAACAATGCGTAAAACCTCGTTTGTCTCAGCTGTAACTTTATAGCCTTTATCCGGGTCCCGCTCGATAACGAAATTAAACAACGGAAACGTAATATTATCGTACTGCCCCAACCCCTTAGTCTGCATTGTAATCAAAATATTCTGCAAATCATAACGCTTGCGTGACCACCAATGGATTTTTTTACCTGTAATTATCGAATTTATGACATCTGAAAACTTCTCAGTATTAAACAAATACAAATCTGACGAAATATACTGCCATTCTGGCGTAAAATCAAAATTCGTATTCAACGACGCAACCTTGACGGTTTTCAAATAATCTGTAACTTCCTTTTTCTTTTGGGCGAATAAGCTTAAACTCGCAATTAATATTAAAATTGTGACAAAATGTTTTTTCATGGCTTATGTACGTTTTTCTTATGTTCAAAGTTAACATTTTTATCAAAAAGCTATAACGAATTAGAATTTTTAAACTTTACGTAAATACAACGATGACGTAAAAAAATAATTTTCGTCTGTGCAAGAATGGTGCGAAAAAATACGGCGCTTCCCTTGCGGGAAGCGCCGTATTAAATCGTCCCTAAATTAACAAATTAGCTATTTTCTTGCTGCTGGTCTTTATCTAACTGCTCCTTTAACTTCTGCAATTCAGGCAAATCGCCCAATGTTGTTTCGATCTTCTTCTTTAATTGTTCGACGTCGATGCCTTCTTCCTGTTTTTTAGCATCTTCCCAAACTTTACGGTGCGAAACAACGATTTTCTTGGCAGCTTTGGAGAACTCGATAACCTTAAATGGCAATTTTTCATCAACCTGAGCTGTTGTGCCATCTTCTTTCTGTAAATGGCTAATATCTGCTGTTGCCTCTACTCCGTAAGGCAGAAGCATTACAGTAGCAGTTTTATCATTGATTTTTGTTACAATACCCTGGAAAATTTCGTTTTTCTTAAAGATATTTTCGTAAACATCCCATGGATTTTCTTCAACTGCTTTGTGGCTCAAGCCCAAACGTCTATTTTCTTTGTCAATGCTAATTACAACAACCTCCAACTCATCGCCAATCTTTGTAAATTCTGCTGGATGGTTGATTTTCTTTGTCCAGCTCAAATCTGAAATATGAATCAAACCATCAACGCCTTCTTCAAGCTCAACAAATACACCAAAGCTTGTAAATGCACGAACTTTACCTTTATGCTTGGTTCCGATAGCGTATTTTTCTTCGATATTCTCCCATGGGTCTGGTTTAAGACGCTTAAAGCTCAATGACATTTTACGTTCATTGCGATCAATATGAATAATAACTGCTTTAACTTCATCGCCAACCTTAACAAACTCGTGTGGGTTACGTGGATGGGTTGACCAGGTCATTTCACTAACGTGAACCAAACCTTCAACGCCAGGATAGTCTTTCAATTCAACAAAAGCACCAAAATCTGTAACGGCAACAACTTTTCCTTCGACGATATCACCTTCTTTGAGATTAGGATCTAATTTCTCCCATGGATGTGGCTGTAATTGTTTGAGACCAAGCGCAATACGTTTCTTTTCTTCATCAAAATCCAGAACAACAACTTTTAATTTCTGGTCAAGCTGTACCAGCTCGCTCGGGTGATTAATACGTCCCCAGCTCAAATCTGTAATGTGAATAAGGCCATCTACTCCACCAAGGTCCATGAATACACCGTAAGAAGTAATATTTTTGACTGTACCTTCCAGAATTTGACCACGTTCCAACTGACTGATAATCTGCTTTTTCTTTTCTTCAAGTTCTTCTTCGATAATTGCCTTGTGTGAAACAACAACGTTTTTAAACTCATGATTAACACGAACAACTTTGAAATCCATCCATTTACCAACAAAAGCATCGTAATCTCTAATCGGCTTAACGTCAATTTGCGAACCAGGTAAGAAACATTCAATTCCCCACAAGTCAACAATCATACCGCCTTTTGTACGGCATTTGATATAACCACGGACAACTTCACCTGTTTTGTAAACTTCGTTAATTCTATCCCATGCTTTCATTAAGCGTGCCTTAGTATGCGAAAGCTTAAGCTGTCCATGGGCATCTTCCAATTTTTCGATATAAACATCAATTTCCTGTCCTACCTTGGGACCGTCTTCCATGTAGCGGAACTGGTTAATTGGAATAACACCCTCAGATTTGTAGCCAATATTAACAACTACTTCGCGGTCAGTAACGTTAACAATTTTTCCTTTAACAATATCGCCCTCAGAGAATTTGGTTAAGGACTGAAGATACTTTTCTTCAAGCTCTTTAGCTTTTTCAGCCTTGTAAACAGTGGATTTTTTAGTAACTGAATCCCAGTCAAAATCCAGGGTCGAAGCATTAATGTGCTGGCCTTCTTTCTTTTCAATCATTGACTCTTTAATCTGCTCAGCATCAGCTGCATCGCTTTCAACTTTTTCCTCGCCGCGAATTTTGGCTAATTCTTCGCGTTCACGCAATTCCTGCTGAATTTGTTCTTCAGTCAGGTCGCGTAAATTTTGTTCTTGTTGGGTTTCTTTTTCTGCCATAATTTTTATTTTTAATTTTTACTTAGTTAGACATTATGTTGTTTTAAGCCGTGCAAAGATAAAGTAAATTTTTCATTTTTAATAATTTTAGTGTATGGTTTTTCGTTAAAAATTTTCAATTTAAATTCTAATTTTACCGCTTTAAATATTAAAATCATTCATTTGTCAAAAAATATTTTTGGCGCGAAATTTGTCTAATTGTTCTATGAAAACTGTTTTTTAAGTGCTGTGGAAAACTTTTTTAAAAAAAATTTGGTTTAAAAATTTTAAATATTTACTTTTGAATTGAACATTATGCTTTGGCGTTAATTGCCTCATTTACATTGAATTGAAAATGATACGACAATGAAAAAATACTACATAAATTTAGAGACTTTAGAAATTAGGCCTCGTAAAATTAACATTAAAAAATTCATTCTCAGACGATTACCCTATCTAATAACAATATTTTCATTTTCTATCATACTTACAGCATTTTTAATTAGCTATTTTCCCACCCCCACTGAAATGAAATTACTTTCCAAAAACCAACAATACATACACTCATTCAAGCAACTAAACAGAAAAATTTCAAGACTGAATAAACAACTCTCACAAATCGCCAATGACGATAATAATGTTTACAGAAACATTTTTGGTCTTGCAAATACTTCATCACTTTACTTACATGCAGGTATCGGTGGGCAAGTAGAAAACGAATTCAACTCTGACAAAATCATCAAAAAAACAGATTTAAACCTTAAACTCATTGCCAAACAAATTTCAATTCAAGCTTCTTCATTCAACGAACTTATCCAGGTTATCAACGACAAAGAATTAATGGCTTCATCAATTCCTGCTATTTTACCTTTAGCTCGCAAAACAATAATTAGATTCAGTTCTCCTTTTGGTTGGCGAATCCATCCAATTTACCATGTACTTAGATTTCACGAAGGAATTGATATTACAGCAAGCCGCGGCACCCCTGTATACGCTACTGGCGATGGACTTGTTGTCCGTGCTGATGCTTCTGCACATGGATATGGCAACCATATCAGAATTGCACACGGTTTTGGTTATGTTACACTTTACGCACATTTAAGTAAAATATTGGTTAAACCCGGACAATTCGTTCATAGAGGTGATTTAATTGGACTTGTCGGTAGCACTGGTCTATCAACAGCCCCACATTTACATTACGAAGTTAGATTTAACGGCAAACCCGTAAACCCAGTCAACTTTTACTACAACGACATGACTGACAAAGAATACCAGATGATGATCGAGCAAGCTAAAAACGCTAATACTCATGCTTTTGAATAAAAAATAACTTCAAAATACAGTCACAGTAGTCAGGCTTTAAAGCCTGACTATTTTCTTTTTTAAAACATTAAAAACCAAAGCCATGCACGACGAAATAAAAGATTATAAAAAGGCCGTTGAAAATATACGCAACCATCTGAAACAATACCTGCTCGAGAACAATCTTAAAGCAATGGTCGTCGGCGTATCTGGCGGTATCGACAGCGCTTTGACTACAGCACTTGCATCTAAAGTTGCTCATGAATTAAACATTCCTCTAATCGCCCGCAGCCTGACTATCGAAAGCAATAAACCCGACGAAGTCCAGCGCTCTATAATGGTTGGAAAAGCTTTTGCCACTGACTTTAGACACGTGGACCTTACTGAAGCATACAGAAAAATTCAGCCTTTAATCGTTGAAGATTTCGATAAAGAAGACAAAAACTCTTACGACTTTAAAATACGTATGGGCAACATTAAAGCCCGTTTACGTATGATTTACCTTTACGATTTAGCAGCTAAAAACAAAGGATTGGTGCTTTCTACTGACAACTACACTGAACTGCTTTTAGGCTTTTGGACCTTACATGGCGACGTCGGAGACCTGGGTATGATACAAAATCTCTGGAAAACAGAAGTCTATCAAATGGCTAAATGGATAGCTGAAAACGAGGCTACACCCGAACAAGCTGAAGCGCTCTGGGCATGTATCAACGCTGTTCCTACAGATGGACTGGGTATCACAAACAGCGATTTAGACCAATTAGGCGCTAACTCTTACGCAGAAGTCGATAATATTCTTAAAGCTTATCTTAACGGCGACCAATCTCTTAAAGACAATCCTGTTATCAAACGCCATCTTGCTACCAGATTTAAACGCAACAATCCTTACAATTTCCCACGTGGAATTATACTAAAAGACTAACAAACAGCACGATATCCAAAAAATAATCTTTTACTTCAACCTACTTGTATATACGAACCCATTGGCGCCGCATGCGGCGCCAATGGGTTTTCGCTCTCTCAAACTATTCCCCGCACTACTGCGATTATCACTTGAATCTACAAAATCCTATAAATTGACTAAACTCCACTACCTAACGTTGCTTCAAAATAAAACACAATTTAATTG
>WFZV01000040.1 GCA_015489395.1 Bacteroidales bacterium | reverse complement strand
GGGTAGAGCGATACAATTTTTTGTTGAAAACTATAATTTTTTACACCAACAGCGTCAAGGTCAAAACCTCCTGAGGCGTAAGGGGTGGGAAAAGGATCATTTATTTTATGACCTTGCGAATCATAACGTGCTAATTGCCGGTCAATACTGCCTACTACGTCAATTATTCGAATAAATTTTATGTGATGCAAATTTAGCCCGGAATCTACGTAGCTTTTTAAATCTGACAAATCAAACGGTGTCCCCCACATGGCTATGTATTTGCCTGCTAAATTGTGTATTTTCCGGGCATCTAAAAAGTCAAAACCGCCTATTTGCACACTGTCTTGCGTCAACGAAACACCGGGAAATCGAAAAAAATGCCGGCCATCTGAACTAACTTCCACATAAGCAAGCTCTAAAAACGCCAGATTAGAGTCGTCTAAGCTGCGAAAACCATTTTCAAAAACGGCAAAATCCCAGCCCGGACCATCGCTAATGTCCATTTCAAAGCTTAATGTCACCTGTCCGCCGTCGCCCAAACTGACTACTTTGCCGTCTGCTGGCCCCAGACAGGCGTCCACTGTGCCGAAGCTAACCTTGTTTGAGCCGTTTATCCGGTAATTTGTGTCGAGTAAATTTATATAGCCACGTTTAATACTTGCATTTGTTGCCCAAAATTTGATTTGTACGCTATTGGCAGGAATTGCACGTGAGCCAGGCAGTTCGGCCTGCGGCGCGAACTGCCCTAAACTTTCGCTGATAAACAGTAAAATGCTGAAAATTACTGCAATATGACCTTTGTTGCGTGCCATTTGCCCTGATCAAAGACTTTTACAATGTAAATCCCCGGCGAAAATTGCGATAAATCAGCTTTCGTTACATTCGTTGCTTCCAGAAGCTTTTGTCCTGCTAAATTGTAAATCATCAGGCGATTAACGTTGCCTGGAAAGTAAATTAGTCCGTGCGTTGGATTCGGATATACGGCAAAATCAGAATTTTTCGTCAAATTTGTGCTAATTTGTACTGATACGAAACGAAATTGGTCTAAAGCAAAATACATGGGCGTATTTGGTCCATATTGCCCGGTGTCCGTGGTGGTAAGCGTAAAAGTAAGACTGTCCACATTGCCAAGTTTTGTCAAATCAACGTAAGACCAGTCTTTTTGTACGAAATTTTTTCCGTCCCTATAGTCAGCTAAATAATGCACAACCGAATCAGTCTCCTGTCCGTCCAAATAGCCTTTGATTGTCAAATAAAAATAATCGCCATCAGAAAACGGCTGCGAGTAGCTGCTACCGTTTTTTATTGTCAAAGCTGCAAAGGTTGTGTTTGCCAGATACATAGAAACCGGATGAATCGTAGCGCTAAATTTCACGGATGACGGGATAATTTCGTATGTGTTCCAATCAATGCCATTGTAGCCTAAAACAAAAGTCGAATCAAGCAGGTAACCGGGAAAGCAGCTCCATTGGTTCTGGTAGCTGTTGGTTGTGTCATTTGTCCAGATGCTGTAAGCAAAGCCATACCACGAATCGTAATTGGCGTTGTAGTAGTTGTAAAACCTGGCAGAAACGCCCATTGACGTATCGACGAAATAACCGGGCAGGTTAGCACCATTGCAAAAACCTGTGTCAGGCATATTTAAAGAATTGAAGTCTAAAAGCCCTTGCTGGGCGAAAAAAGTCTGCCATGCGAACAGTGTCAGGAATAATGCAAAAAATTTCCTCATAGCACAAAGTTTTAAAGGTTTTGAACGAAAAAACTGTGCTACGAGGGGCTGAACACAAAGAACAGAAGGCGAGTAAAGTTCTCACTTCCTGCCCTGTGCTTTAACCCCCGAAAGCACAAAAAGCAAAAATTGGACGGCAGGTCTTCTGGCTTACGCAAGACCTGCACGCCTTCCCAGAACTTTCGTTCCAGTGGCATAGTGTGCAGGTCGAAGTGCGCTTACAGCTGCGGGGACAGCTCCGGATTTTCACCGGATTCCCTTTTAAGCCGTAAATGGCACCGCCCAATTTTCTGTACAAAACAATAGGATTTTTTGTAAAAAACAAAATAAAATTTTATGAGCTTGTCTGGATGAAGTATGGGGTTAAATGGTTGAGTGTTAGGTGGTTTGGTTTTTCTCGATGATTTCGCGGATTGTCGCTGAGCGATTGTTAGTTTTTCTCGTAGATTTCGCAGATTGTCGCTGAGATGGTTAAGCTTTCTCGATGATTTCGCGGATTGTCGCTGGGATGGTTAAGCTTTCTCGCAGATTTCGCGGATTGTCGCTGAGATGGTTAAGTTTTCTCGCAGATTTCGCGGACAGTCGCTGAAAAATGGGTTTAGACGTGGAAAATGTTTTGATAAAATACTGAATTTCAGTTAGTTTGTTTTGTTTAGTTTTGAGAATAAAATTTTTGGCTGCTAATGTAGATTTGTTTTGTTAGCAGCAAATTGGCTTCAAGTAAGAATATGATATGTCGCCATGTAAGTTAGAATCTTTCCTGGCGTTTGATTGTTAGTCCACCTGTTTGTTGGACGTAGATTATAAATACCTGTCCGCGTCGTGGGTATTTGATGTTATGTGGCGAGGCAGCCCAGATGTCACGAACGCCGTCTTGTTTAGCCAATTTGGGGTCTTTAATGTATTTTGCGATTTGTTTAATCAGCACAGAGTAAGTCGAGGAGTCAATTCCGTAGAGTTGTTCGCTGGTTCTGTGGTAGATAAATGGCACACCAGAGGAGTCCAGAGTATTTAATGGTATCCCGTCGCGGGACTCTATTTCGTCGGAAAAGACTTTGAAAGGTATTGCCAGGTTGACTTTTTGTCCCAGTTCGATTTGTGAGTAATCGAAGTTTATCATCAAAGACAAAACGTAAATTTGTGAGCCTTTGAGGGTTATGCGTTGTTTGTCAGGTAAGTATTTTTGTTTTGCATAGTCGTAAAACCAGATGTCGAAAGTGGTTTGTCTTGTTACAGGGTCGTATTTAATGATTTTGATTTTAGCTACTTCGTAGCTCTGGTTAAGGTTTTTGACAATAGTCTTAAGATTTTGAATTTTTTTCTGGTTTTGTACAAAATTATCGACAGTATTTACAGCGCTACTTATGCCTAATAAGCCAACGAAAACCAGCAGGGCTAACAAAACCACAGTAATATTGTTGACGATGTAGATGAAAACCTTACCTAATTGTTCAAGGAAAGCACCTAATATGTCGCCGATTCCAAGAAAGTGTCTGCGTCTGGCAGCTTCGAGCAACAGACGTTTTGTAGTCAGTTGTTTTTTGGTGGCAAGAATTAGATACAGGAAAAAGCTGATAATGAGTAAGCTAATTCCCAATTTTGTAGTAAAAAAGAAAAGTATAATATCTCGTACAGGCTTAAGAAACCAGTTGATTTTATGGAGCAAGGCGGCTGAATTTTGCATTTGTTAATGCCTTTTTGATTTGACGAAAATTAAAAAAGTTTTTTTAAACATTAAAATTTTTTATGCTAACTTGTAAAGCTTCTTTGTCAAGAATTGCATTAATTTTACAATTATCAAAAATTTATACACAGTGCGCAGGATTTGGTTATTATTTTTTATGTTGGTTAATTTATCTGTTTTTGGTCAAAATTATGATGTTTCGTACCATCCCATGTTTGATTCTACTAAGAGGCCGTTTTATCATGGCGTTGCAGCAGGAGATAGTCGAGCTACGAGTTTTGTGATCTGGACGCGTGTAACGCCGCAAGATTCAATTGATTCGATAAAAGTACAATGGTTTGTTGCCCTGGATTCAGACAAAAGTCAAGTCGTGAGGCAGGGTAGGGCATTAGCTCTGGCCAGGAATGATTTTACAGTAAAAGTGCTGGTCGATAGTCTAAAGCCGTGGACGCAATATGCTTATTGGTTTAAAACGTGCGATAATCGGGTGGTGTCCTGTTGCAGGTTTTCTGACACAGGCCGGGTCAAGACCACTCCAGCTGATTCGCAGTTTGTGCAGAATATCAATTTTGCATTTTTTACAGGTTCGAATTATAATGCAGGATTTTTTAATGCTTATTGTGCTGTGGCAAGGAACAAAGAAATTGATTTTGCCATTCACACCGGGGATTATATTTACGAATATGGTAATAATGTCTATGGCAGAAATCCGAAACGCTGGTTAATGCCTGATAAAGAGTGCGTTACTCTTGAGGACTACCGCGAGCGTTATTCACATTATCGTCTGGACACCTGTTTGCGTAAGGCACATGAGGCTTTTGGCTGGTACACGATTTGGGATGACCACGAGGTTGCCAATGATTCCTGGAGAGGTGGTGCGCAGAACCATCAGCGAGATGAAGGCAATTATTTTGTGCGCCGTGCTAATGCTTTCAGAGCATATTTTGAGTGGATACCGATTCGTAATAATAAGGATACCAGTGTGATACGTGCTTTTTCTGTGGGGCGGCTTGCTTATATGATTTTTTTAGATACTCGTCACCATCATCGTGATTATCAAAGACTTAACCTGTCTGATACCAATAAAACCATGCTTGGAAAAGACCAGTTAAACTGGCTATTTTCACAGTTGCTTTACGCCCAGGCCAGGGCTTATCGTTGGATTGTTGTTGTCCAGCAATTGATGTTTTCGCCATTATTGGTGAATCATAAAATCGTAAATTACGACGGATGGGATTCATATCCTTATGAGCGTCGAAAAATACTGAGGTTTATTTATGAACATAATTTGAAAAATGTGATTTTTGTGGGAGGTGATTTGCATACATCATGGATAAATGGTTTATATCTAAATCCAGAACATTACCATGGACGACGTCATGACACTTTAGTTTCATTTGAGTTCATTACTCCAAGTATAACATCGCCAAGTGCTAATTGGATAATGACTATTTTGGCAAAATTCGCTTCAAAGACAAAAAATTATAGTTATATTCGTTATGTGAATTTACATCGCAAGGGATATTTAGAACTTAGCTTATTTCCGGATAAAGTCATCGCAAAATATTACTATGTCCGCACAATACAACGGCCAGACCGAAAGGTTAAATTAGCCAAACGCTATGTTTACAAAGGTTTAAACTTTAACCGGTATAAATAATTTTTTAAACATAAACTAAACTTTTAATCACCTAAAAATGAGACGATTATATTTCTTATTTTTTTCTGTTTTAGTGTTAACTTTTGCCTGCCAAAAAAGTAAATACAGCCTTTCATTGCCCAAAAAATCGCAGATTTTCGGCCTGGCATCACCGATAAAACTAAAACCATACGTGACCACGGTTTATTTGAGCGATTATTTTCCTGATACAAAGGTCATTGACAGCATTGGACGCATACCGGGGATTGACATTATACCAATGAACCGCGATTGGATTGTGCTTTTAAAAATCAACCAACCCGATAGTGTCAAATGGCTAAATAAGCTTGATGTGTGGGCAAATGGCTACAAATACTCAATTCCGGTCTTTAAAAGTACGAAAATTAAATACTCATTCAAGTTCAAGCAGCCTGGTAAACGGTATAAAAGCGTGCAAATTCGCGGTGAAATGACCAACTGGCAGGCTAAGAATTTAGCTTATTTTGCTGCAGATAGCAGCTGGAACGCTGGTTTTACCCTGGAGCCAGGGCAATATCAGTATTTACTCATTATCGACGGAAAAGAACAATTAGACCCGACAAATCCCAATAAAGTACCTAATGGCTTTGGCGGCTACAACTCAGTGCTAAAAGTCGGTCAGACCTATCCCGACAGCCTACCGCAGCTTTACACAAAAAGCTTTAACCATAAACAAATCACAATTGGCATAAAAAATCATGTTAAACAGGTACAGGTTTATTTCGAAAACTTTGCTCTGGACAGTAGTTTCGTGCAAATTACAGACTCAACAATCGACATTCGTATTCCCGACAATGCTAAACATTACAAATTGGCTTATGTGCGCGTGTATGCTGCGAATGACTATGGCCTTTCGAACGATATTTTAATACCATTACAAAAAGGCAAGCCCGTAACAGACCCAAAATCATTGCCACGAGACGATTTTCATGCTGCGGTTATTTACAACATTATGGTTGACCGCTTCTATGACGGAAATCATAAAAACGACCCGAAACCACTGGATAGCGTCCTTCCACCTGCACAATATCATGGCGGTGATTTACAGGGCATTACATTAGTTCTAAGATTAGGCTATTTTGACACTTTGGGGGTAAATACGCTCTGGATTTCACCAATTGTGCAAAATGTCCAGGGCGCATGGGGGCTGTGGAAAAAGCCACGGACACGTTTCTCTGCCTACCACGGGTATTGGCCAGTGTCGTTAACTAAAATTGATAAGCGACTGGGCGACTCTGCTTCTCTGGTGCAGCTGGTCAATAAACTTCACGAATCTAATAAAAATTTACTCCTGGACTTTGTGGCTCATCATGTTCACAAAGATTACTATCTTTACCGCAAACATCCTGAGTATTTTACGAGTCTTTATTTACCTGACGGACGGTTGAATACCGAACTCTGGGACGAACAGCGCTTGACAACGTGGTTTGACGTGTTCCTGCCCACGTTTAATACTGCTTTACTCAAAATCTACAACATGATCGCAGACTCGGCTGTATGGTGGATAAAAACTTATAACCTTGACGGATTCCGGCACGATGCAGCAAAACACGTGCATCTTGAACTGTGGCGCGCTTTGACTCGCAAACTCAAACTTCAGGTCGAAATCCCACAAAACCGGCATGTTTACCAGATTGGCGAAACTTACGGCACTCCTGAACTTATCTCAAGCTATTTAGGCTCTGGACTGCTTGATGCACAGTTTGACTTTAACGTGTACGACAAACTCAAAGCTGCTTTAGCCGGAAATCAGAGCTTTAAAACCTTACAAAAGGAGCTAAACAGAAGCTTTAAATATTACGGCTGGCACAATTTAATGGGATACATAACCGGCAACCAGGACCAGGGACGAATTATCTCCTATTTAGCTGGACAAATACCGTTGAATGTGTGGGGTAATGACCTAAAAGCTATTGGCTGGCAAAATCCGCCCGGACCTGTTACTGATTTTAAAGCTTATAAAAAATTATCGTTAGTCTTTGCTTTTATCTCCACAATACCCGGTGTGCCAGTGGTTTATTATGGCGATGAAATCGGCTTGCCTGGAGCAGGTGACCCTGATAACCGCCGCGATATGAAATTTGCTAATTTGAGCAAACAACAATTGTGGCTACGACAAAATGCTGCAAAACTTATTCATCTTCGCCGCTCGCACATGCCCTTGATTTACGGCGACTTTCAGTGGATTTATGTTGACGATAATTTAATGGTTTACAAGCGGAGTTATTTTAACCAATTTGCAATCATTTTTTTGAACAAATCCGATAGTTCTATAGACAAAACAATTAAAACAGATAATGCCTTGTATTATAATGACTTACATGTCTTAGGCGATGGAAAGATTTTAGCATACGATGCACATGAACTCAAGGTCGAGGTCGAACCAAATAGCTATCTGATTGTTTATAACTAAACCGTATCTGATTTATGGTTAAATCTGTGTTCTGGCCTGCCACTTTAGCCATGGTTGATGCAATTGCAAAAATTCTGCTGGTAGCTGGAGTGGCAGGTCTTCTAATTCGAAAAAAAGTTTTAACACAGGAACATATAAAAGGCTTATCAGAAGCTACGGTCAAAGTATTTTTGCCGTGTTTGACTTTTTCTGTGATTTTAAAGCAATTCCATCCCTATCAAACACCCAACTGGTGGGTTTTACCTGTTATTGGTTTTGTTTTTCCTATTGTGTTTATGGGAGTTACAGCTCTCTTTTACATTCCACAGGTTAAGCAAAACATGAATAAATATCCTGTAGCGAGTTTGCAAAATGTTGGTTATCTTGTTCTGCCCATTGGAGAGATTTTATATCACGGAGAGTTTGCCCAATTTGCGGTTTATGTGTTTTTGTTGATTCTGGGATTTAATATTGCCCTGTGGACTGTGGGAAAACTGATGATTTCGTATCAAGCCGGCAAAACAGAGATAAAGCTTGCAGAGATGATAACTCCACCGTTTGTAGCTAATGTTTTGGGAATTTTGATTGTTTTGTTAAAAACCGGGCGTTATGTGCCAAATTTAATTTTAGAGCCTGTCAGCATTTTGGGACAGGCAGCAGTTCCACTGGGTATGTTTATATTAGGAGCGACGCTGGGAGCTGTGGATTTTCGACGTTTACCCAGATGGGTTGACGTTGTAAAGCTGTCATTAGTGAAATATGTTTTAATGCCAGCAACTGCTATGGGGTTATTGATTTTAACAGGTTTGCGATGGTCAAATCCTTTGTTAGCTGACGTTTTACTCATTGAATCGACAGCAGCGCCAGCAGCGAATTTAATCGTTATTGTTAAGAAATACGGTGGTAATCAGCAGCTTGTAGGCAGTTTGATGTTGATAATGTATTTTGAAGCAATTTTAATGATGCCGTTGTGGCTGGGTATCTGGCGTGTTATTTAGTAAAGTAGGAATTTAGGTGTAATTAGTTGAATATTAATCACAAATTTTGTCTAAGTTGGGGTTATGATGTTAAAAAATCCATGTTTAAAAAAGTTGCAACGAACGTTAAAGTAATATAAACTTTTCACCAAAAATTTACGTTTTGCATGCTTTTTGAGGCGGCGATTTTCCAATTTTTAAAAAGTTAATGAAAGTTAAACATATT
>WFZV01000039.1 GCA_015489395.1 Bacteroidales bacterium | reverse complement strand
GTGGGGAAAGAGTAGGCGACAAAAGCGCTAAAGCTTTGAATCGTCCGGAAATAAGAGGTGATGGCGACCCGCTGGATATTTGCGTACTGACTGAGAAAAACGTTGCATCCGGCAATATTCTGGTTAAAGCTATTCCAATTGGCGGATTTCGTATGATAGACGGCGTGGAAGCTGACGATAAAATCGTGGCTGTGCTTGAGAACGACGCTGTTTACGGAAATATACGTGACATCTCAGAAGTCCCAAAGCCGGTAGTCGAACGATTAAAACATTACTTTTTGACTTACAAAGACATGCCAGGTGTAAACAATAAACGTACACAAATTACTCATATCTACGGAGTAGAAGACGCTCATGATTTAATTAAACGTGCAATGCAGGACTATCGCGATTTTATTGAAAATATGCTTTTTGAGCAGGAATAATCGCTTAATAGTTAGCTTTTTACAAAAAAAAAAATTAAACGAAAAATAAATGTATCCCAGACTATCAGACTTACTACAGGATATTTTTGGCATTTATATTCCTTTGCCTATACAGACTTACGGCTTCATGATGGCCACAGCCTTTATTGTTGGTTCGTGGATCGCTTATGTTGAGATGAAACGTCTTGAGCGACAGGGAGTTTTATTGCCGTTTTACGTGAAAGAAAAAATCGGCGAGCCACCAAAATTGTCAGAAATTTTGATAAATTTTCTGATCTGGTTTTTAATCGGCTACAAGCTTATTTATGCAGCGATTAAATACGATGAATTTGTCGCTGATCCACAGGGCTTTTTAGTTTCGAAGAACGGAAGTGTCTGGGGCGGCGTCATAGTCGGTTTAGTTGCTGCCGGGTTGCTATGGTGGCAGAAAAAGAGCAAAGCATTGCCTAAGCCCAGGGTTATCGCCAAAAAAATGTGGCCACACCAGTTAATCGGAAATTTGATTGTTGTTGGCGGGGTATGGGGCCTTATAGGGGCCAAGATTTTTCATATACTTGCACATATCAAGGACGAATTTCTTGTTGACCCAATCGGCGAGATTTTCTCGTTTGGCGGTTTGGCTTTTTATGGCGGATTTATAGTTGGTTTTATCGCAGTGCTTTTGTATTTACGCAAATACAATATCAATTGGATAATTGCTGGAGATGTTGCAGCTGTGGTTTTATCGATTTCTTATGCAATTGGGCGAATAGGCTGTCAGATGGCAGGTGACGGATGCTGGGGCATAGTTAATACAAATCCTAAACCAAAGATTTTGAGCTGGTTACCAGATTGGGCATGGGCTTTCAATTATCCGCATAATGTCATAAATGCAGGAGTCCCCATACCTGGTGACACCAGTATGTACAATCACGTGTTGCCTCAGCCTGTTTTCCCTACTCCGTTGTATGAAATGACGATAATGTTTTTGGTTTTTCTATTTCTCTGGTCTATTCGTAAAAAAGTTAAAGTTCCGGGAACCTTGTTTTCGTTGTATTTGATTTTGGCTGGTATTGAGAGATTTTTTATTGAATTTATCAGAATAACGAACCGTTACAATATTTTCGGAATTCATATCACGCAAGCACAGTTGATTTCGATTTTTATGATAATTTCTGGCATAATTGGGTTATATCTAATTTATCGATATCCTGAGAAGGTTAAATCATGGGCAGAGATAAAGCCTAAAGAAGTAAATTATCCACCAAAAGATGTGGACGAGGTTATTGAAACAGATTTAAAATAAAACAGTTATGGACTTAAAGCAGTTGACAGAGCAGGTGATTGAAATTGCTCGGCAAGCAGGTCAGTACATTAAATCTCAGCAAAAAAGTATTCATCAAATAAAGATTCAAGCCAAGGGTGTACACAATTACGTTACAGAAGTTGACAAGAATTCTGAAGTATTTATCGTTCGGGAGTTAAAGCGGCTTTTGCCTGAAAGCGGATTTATCGCAGAGGAAGGCACGGCGAGCGCTCAAAAGGGCGAAGAATTTAACTGGATAATCGACCCGCTGGATGGTACAACGAATTTTATACATGGCTTAATGCCGGTCGCTGTGAGCATTGCTTTGCAGCAAAATGAACAGACGATTTTAGGTGTGGTTTATGAAATAGGTTCTGACGAGATGTTTTACGCTTATGAAGGTGGTGGTGCATTTTTAAACGGAGATAAGATTCAGGTAACAAAGACAGCAAATCTTGATGATACGCTGCTTGCAACGGGATTTCCGTTTTATGATTACAGCCGTTTAGACCGGTATATGGAGGTTTTGAAGCATTTTATGAAAGTCAGCCATGGATTAAGGCGATTGGGGTCGGCTGCTACAGACCTGGCTTATGTGGCTTGTGGCCGTTTTGATGGATTTTTTGAGTATAGTTTAAGTCCGTGGGATGTGGCTGCAGGTGCGTTTATCATAGAGCAAGCCGGCGGAAAAATAGCTGATTTTCAAGGAGGTCAGAACTGGCTTTATGGCAGGGAAATAATTGCGTCCAATCCTTATATTTTCGATGATTTTGTAAAAACTATTCGTTCATTTATGTATCAAACGTAGTAGTTTATGGCGAAAGTAGCAGTTGTAATTTTAAATTGGAACGGCAGGAAGCATCTTGAAAAGTTTTTGCCGTCGGTTGTGGAACACTCCGAAGGTGCTGAGGTTTATGTGGCGGATAATGGTTCGACAGATGACTCTGTGGAGTTTGTGCGTAAGAATTTTTCGCAGGTGAAATTGATTTTGCTGGATAAAAATTACGGTTTTGCAGGCGGATATAACAAAGCTTTATCGCAGGTTGATGCAGATTATTACGTTTTGTTGAATTCTGATGTTGAGATTAAGAGTCAGTGGATTGAGCCGATAATAGATTTTATGGAACAAAATCCGGATGTAGCAGCAGTGCAGCCCAAGATTTTATCGTACCAGAAACCGGATTATTTTGAATATGCAGGCGGAGCGGGTGGATTTATAGATTTTTTGGGTTATCCGTTTGCCCGAGGCCGGGTTTTTAATGTAGTTGAAAAAGACCGGGGGCAGTACGATGATATTTGTGAAATTTTTTGGGCTTCAGGCGCAGCGATGTTTGTTCGTGCGTCAGATTATTGGGCGGTTGGTGGTTTGGATGAAGATTTTTTTGCGCATCAGGAAGAAATAGATTTGTGCTGGAGGTTGAAAAATCGTGGTAAAAAGATTTTTGCTTATCCCAAAGTTGCTGTGTATCATTTAGGTGGCGGTTCATTGTCGTACCAGAACCCGCGAAAGGTATATTTTAATTTTCGTAATAATCTGATAATGTTGTTGAAAAATTTGCCGCGAGGCAAAGCTTTTAGCATAATTTTTTTGCGATTGATTCTTGATGGAATAGCAGCTTTCCAAATGCTTTTGGGTAAGCCCAAAGCTGGATTTTTTTATGTTATAAAAGCGCATTTAAGTTTTTATTCTAATCTTGGTAAAACATTGAAAAAACGTCGTCAATTGGTTAAATTTAACCGTTTTGATTATCCGCAAGTCTATAAAAAAAGCCTAATCTGGCAGTTTTTTGTTAAGAAAAAACGTTATTTTAGCCAGCTTTTTAGCTAAAAACTAAAAAAATTAAACATTCAAAAATTTATGGAAGATAAAAAGTTAGTTATTATTCCTACTTACAACGAAATTGAGAATATCGATGCAATAACACAAGCAGTTTTAAGCCTACCAGAACAATTTGAACTGCTGATCATTGATGATAATTCTCCAGACGGAACAGGAGAGCGTGTAAAACAGCTGCAAAAGCAATATCCAGGCCGCTTACATCTCATTGAGCGAGAAGGTAAATTAGGGCTTGGTACTGCTTACATAACAGGTTTTAAATGGGCCTTGGACCATGGTTATGATTATATTTTTGAAATGGATGCAGATTTTTCGCATGACCCAAATGATTTGCCGCGTTTGTATAAAGCAGCTAAAGAGGGCGCTCATTTAGCTATCGGTTCTCGTTATATCGAAGGTGTTAGTGTGATTAATTGGCCGATTTTTAGAATCTTAATATCTTATTTTGCTTCAGCTTATGTCAGATTTATAACCGGAATGAAAATAATGGATACTACGGCTGGTTTTAAATGTTATCGTCGTTGCCTGCTTGAGGCTATTGAGTTTGATAAAATACGGTTTAAAGGCTATGCTTTTCAGATTGAGATGAAATTTACTTCGTGGAAATTAGGAGCAAAAATCGTAGAAGTTCCCATAATTTTCCGAGACCGTACCAAAGGCAAATCTAAAATGAGTGGCGGAATTTTTAACGAAGCATTTTGGGGTGTTATTAAGATGAAAGTAAAAAGCTGGTTTCGTAAATATCCAAATCTTAAAGACTATTGCAAAGACAGTTAAGCAATTTTTTATTAGATTTGTGAAAAAGCCACATTTTTCACAAAATGAACAAATATGTAGCATTTTTATTAATTGTGTTGGCACTGTTTGGGTGCAAACACTCTAACAGACAGCCGCCAATATCGAAAGATTTAGGTACGGTTGTCGTCGAACGCGAGAATTTAGTCGTTTTTCCAGTCCCTACGCCTTATGAGGTTACAGATGCCCTGCAGAAAACAAAAGTTAGATTTAACCCTGACTTTCTAAATCCTACTACAAATTATTCGCATTATGTTTCGACTTTATCTAAAGCGTTAAATTTAGGCATTTATGCTACAGACCTGAGTTATGCGAATATTTTTAATGATTCGCAATTGACTTTGAAATATTTTGACGTAATAAAAAAATTATCCAATGACCTTGAGATAATCGGACTTTTTTCGCCGCAGCTATGGCAAAGAATTGAGCAAAATTTGAACAATCCTGACTCTTTATACAAAATTACAACACAAACTTATTATAAGACTTATTCTTACTTATTCAATCGCGGGAAGGGAGATATAAGTGCCATTATCCTGGCTGGGGCGTTTGTTGAAGCCCTGTATTTGTCTGCTAAATCATTGCCTTTAAGCCAGAATCCTGATTATATTTACAAAAAAGTCGCTCAGCAAGGTTTTACTATTGAGCAGATTATGAGTCTTTTACAAAAATACAACGAAACCTCTGACTATGTTGAGCCTGTAATGGACCAATTATCAGCAATTTATCGAATTTATCGAAAATTTGTCTATGACGACGACAAAGTGCAATACAATAAAAGTGACGTAAATTTAATTCTCAAAATAGCAGTTCAATTACGCCAGAACTGGGTAAATATGAAATAGAGTTAAAGTAAAAACAGATTTTACCCAACTGAAAAGTTCCGGAAATTAAATACCTGGACACGGAATTGCGCCATGACGCTTGCGACTTCTTGCACGAGGCGAAAACGTGTAAATCAACGAAATTTCATGCGACCCTCCAGCAGACATTAGCAATGGACTGACTGTCAAGTCGTAACTGTAGCCGAACTTGAAATTAAAAATTTTATAACCAACCAAGAACACCAGAGCATCCATGTTGACTGTATGAGTAACGTTTAAATACGGCAAACCTCTGAGCCACAATCCAAGTATTAAAGGTTCATGGTTCCAATATCCTCCAATATCCAATTGCATGCTACCTGCTTGATACCTGAAGTTATACGAAATCATGTAACTATCGCCTTCAGTGGCTGAATATCTTCCGTAACCTCTTCCAAATTTTAAACCACCAAATGACTGATACTTGATAGGTACACGATAATTTTGATAATCGTAAAATGCATCATTTGGACGGAAAAGATGGTCTGCAGTAATTCCAACCCAGAAATTATCAGAGTATAACATAACTGAAAATGTCGCGTCCATGAAAAATTTGGTTCGATAAGGAGGCGGCGGGTTGACCGAAGTGTCAATAATACCACCGTTAATCTGGATTTGGTCAGGAAAAACTAATTTTTCTAAATCTACGCCGCGTTGACTCATTTTCAGCTGAATACCTGGCCGAAAGTAAATACCTGAACGCGAAATCTGTGTATGCCACGAATAAAGCAATCCAACATCAGTCCGACCTAAATTTCCTTCACCAGCACGGTCACGCACAATCAAAAGTCCAAAACCACTTTTTACCTTAGGCGCTGGGATATCAAAAGCAAAGGCACTGGTGATGTAAATGCCGTGTTTAAGTCCTGTCCATTGGTCACGATAATTAACAGTAACTCGTGCGCCGTCTGCTGCTCCGGTAAATGAAGGAGCTAAAACTAAAGGTGATGCATAAAATTGAGAAAAATGTATGTATTGAGCGTTAGCTAATGTTAGTATCAGGCTGAAAATCAGTGTTATAGTAATCTTTTTGCTATGCACGTTTTTGAATTTTGGAAGTTCTTTTAAAAAACGTAGAACAAGATTAAATATTTTATTTATAAAAACGAAATATGAACGCATAAGTTTGTTATAATTTTATAATTCAGGTGAATATTCTTCGTCTAATTTAAGGTTTTCCAGAATAAATTGCTGTCTTTGAGGCGTGTTTTTACCCATATAAAATTTAAGCAGGTCGTTGATAGAATCCTGTTTTGTTAAAACTACAGGTTCAAGGCGCATGTCAGGACCTATGAATTTTTTGAATTCGTCAGGAGAAATTTCACCAAGACCTTTAAAACGCGTAATTTCGACCTTGCCTTCGCCTCCAAGTTCTTCGATAGCTTTTTGTTTTTCTTCTTCGTTGTAGCAATAGATTGTTTTGTTTTTGTTTCTTACTCTGAACAGCGGTGTTTGCAGAACGAATAAGTGACCATTTTTTATAAGTTCCGGGAAAAAGTTTAAAAAGAACGTAATAAGCAAGAGTCTTATGTGCATACCGTCCACGTCTGCGTCGGTTGCCAGCACGATTTTGTTATATCTGAGGTTTTCGATACCTTCTTCGATGTTGAGAGCAGCTTGTAACAGGTTGAATTCGTCATTTTCGTAAATGACTTTTTTAGAAAGTCCGTAAGTGTTAAGAGGTTTTCCTCGTAAGCTGAAGACGGCTTGTGTGGCGACGTCACGAGCTTTTGTGATTGAGCCGCTTGCCGAGTCGCCCTCAGTGATGAAGATTGTTGATTCGTCGCGTCGTGGGTGATTTGTGTTGTAATGTATGTCACAGTCACGGAGTTTTTTGTTGTGGAGGCTGATTTTTTTTGATTTTAGTTTGCTGATTTTCTGAATGTTTTGAATGGCTTTTCGTTCTTTTTCAGCCTCTTGTATTTTTTTCAGCAAAATTTGTGCAGTTTCTTCGTTTTTGTGTAAATAATTGTCCAATTCCTTTTTGACAAAGTCTATAACGTATTGACGGACAGATGGTCCGCCAGGCCACATTTCTTTTGAGCCTAATTTTGTTTTGGTTTGTGATTCAAAAACCGGGTCTTCGATTTTTATGCTAATGGCTGCGATTATTGATGTACGTATATCAGAGAAGTGAAAGTCTTTTTTATAAAATTCTCGAATGGTTTTTACGATAGCTTCTTTGAAAGCCATAAGATGGGTTCCGCCTTGCGGGGTGTATTGTCCATTGACAAAGCTGTAGTATTCTTCGCCATATTGGCGTCCGTGAGTAAGTGCAATTTCAATGTCTTTGCCTTTGAGGTGTATTATGGGGTAAAGGATTTCGGTGTTGATTTTATCATTTAAAAGGTCTAAAAGTCCGTTTTTTGAGAAATACGGTTGTCCGTTGAGTAAAATAGTAAGCCCGGCATTGAGGTAAGTGTAGTTTTTAATCATTTGCTCGACGATGTTCATGCGGTATTTGTAGTTTGGAAACATCTCATCGTCGGGCTGGAAAATAACTTCTGTGCCGTTGGGTTGGTCGGTTTGTGTAATAAGTTTATCGCTGATTAATTTGCCTTTAGAAAATTGTACTTCTTTCATTTTACCGTCTCGGAACGAGCGGATAATGAAGACTTTAGACAAAGCATTTACTGCTTTAATACCAACGCCATTGAGACCAACTGATTTTTTGAACACTTTTGAATCATATTTGGCGCCAGTATTCATTTTTGAAGCTACGTCAACTACTTTACCAAGCGGAATACCTCGTCCATAGTCCCTGACGCGTACAGTGCCGTCTTCTTTAAGTTCGATTTCTATTTTTTTGCCAAAGCCCATCATGTATTCGTCGATGGAGTTATCGACAACTTCTTTGAGAAGAACGTAAATTCCATCGTCAGGCGAACTGCCATCGCCTAATTTGCCGATATACATGCCCGGACGACGACGGATGTGTTCACGCCATTCAAGGGTTTGTATTGTATCTTCTGTGTATTGGGCGATATTGTTGTGTTTTTCAGCCATAGCAGTAATTTGATTTTTTCCTTGCAAAGGTAAAGTTTTTTTCTCAAAATGTAAATTTGCTTGAATACGTGTAAGATACGAAATTTACCTGATAAGCAATTTGATTTTTTTTCGAAATAAATTCGGACGAGCGATTATAACAAGCCGTTTTTTAGCAAAATAAATTTTATTAGATTAAATTTGAATCCGCAGTTTAAAACTGGTATTTTTGACGATTAAAAACTAATTAGTTAGATAAAATTGAATTTATGCAAGCAAAATTTGATATTGACACAGGGAATTTTGATTTAAACCATAAGATTTTTAAAGTAATCTCTGAAGTAGCTGATGAACAGGGCGTTGAAGTCTATGTAATAGGCGGCTGGGTACGTGATCAAATCCTTGGACGACCTTCAGACGATATTGATTTTGTCGTTGTCGGGAGTGGAATTGACATTGCTAAAAAGGTTGCGCGACGTTTAGGAAGGATAAAAGTTTTTGTGTTTCGGAATTTTGGCACTGCGATGTTTAAATACGAAAATATGCAAATCGAGTTCGTTGGTGCCAGAAAAGAGTCTTACCGACGCGATTCACGTAAACCAATTGTTGAAAATGGTACTTTGCAGGACGATTTAAACCGTCGGGATTTTACAATAAATGCCATGGCTATTAGCTTGAATAAAGCCACTTTTGGAAAATTAATCGACCCTTTCAATGGACTTGAAGACCTGAAAAACAAAATTATACGAACTCCACTCAATCCCGATATAACCTTTAGCGACGATCCGTTGCGAATGCTACGAGCAATACGTTTTGCCACTGTTTTAGACTTTGAAATACATCAGCAGGCTTACCAGGCAATTATCAAAAATAGGGAGCGAATAAAAATTGTTTCACAGGAGCGAATTACTGAAGAACTTAATAAAATAATGATGGCCAGCAGGCCGTCGAAGGGCTGGAAATTACTCTACGACACTGGTTTACTGGAGATAATTTTTCCGGAATTACACAAATTGGCTGGCGTTGATTACAAACAAGGCGTGAGCCACAAAGATATTTTTCTGCATTCTATCAAGGTTCTGGACAATGTCGCCCAAAAATCAAATAATCTCTGGTTGCGCTGGGCAGCTTTGCTCCATGACATTGGCAAGCCTTATACGAAACGCTTTGACGGGAAAACATGGACTTTTCACGGGCATGAGGTTGTCGGAGCTAAAATGATACCTGATATTTTCCGTCGATTAAAGCTGCCTTTGAACGAGAACATGCGCTATGTACAAAAATTGGTCAACCTGCATCACCGCCCTATGCAATTGGTTGGTGACCAGGTCACGGATTCTGGGTTTAGACGTTTAATCGTGGATGCCGGCGAGCATTTAGAAGATTTGCTTATTCTGGTCGAGTCGGACGTAACGACAAAATATGACGAAATACGTCAGAAAATCATGAATAATTTTAAATACGTTCGTCAAAAACTTAAAGAAATCGAAGAAAAAGACAAGCTTCGCAACTGGAAACCACCGATTGACGGGCATTTAATAATGAAAACCTTTGGACTGAAACCTTCCAGAGTTGTCGGCGAGATAAAAGATGCTGTCAAAGACGCTATACTGGACGGACTTATTCCAAATGACTTTAATGCTGCTTTTGATTACATGCTCAAAATAGCAGAAGAAAAATATAACTTAAAGCCTGTCATTGCCAAACCTGAGCAGGGAAAAGCTGAAAATCAGGAGGATTTTCGTGACAATGGCTTAAAATCTAACTGAGCCTTGAGATTTTTTTATGATTTTGAAGTTGCAGTTCAAAATTACGAATTTTTTTCACTGGCTAACCCTGAAAATTTCACTTTTTGTGCAAACTCGCATATTTACATGGATTTACGCTTAAATATGCAGCGAAGTCGTTTAAAAAGTTGACAAAACCCATTTTCGCAGATTGGTCCTTTTTATAGCTAAATCTCAAAGATCGTGCAAAGCCGCTATGTAGTAGATTGTTGCGAAAAGCTAAAAATCGGGGAATCTGGTTCAATGTTTTTTAGGGATTTTGACGACTCTAAAGCCATAGTAAAATGTGGCTAAATTAGGTTTAGGCCCGTCGCGTTGAGTTACCCTGCAATATTCGTCGTAGTAATACCAGCAACCGCCGCGTACGACTCTATATGGCGAATTTGGGTGGAGGACAGGGTCTTTGAGATGTTTTTTGGGATAAGGTCCGTAGCCGTCCAGGCACCATTCGAAAGCATTACCGCTCATGTCGTAAATACCCAGTTCATTTGGTTTAAGCAGTCCCACGGGTTGTGTACCGCGTTCGTATGTAGTTTCGTCATACCAGGCTACTTCGTTGATGTTGTTGCTACCGGAATATTCGTAATTGTGTGTTTTGTTTCCGCCGCGTGCAGCGTATTCCCATTGTGCTTCGGTGGGGAGAGTGTAATGTTCGCCTGTAATTTTAGAAAGCCAATTGCAATAAGCCATTGCATCGTACCAGTTGACGTTCACAATCGGGTTATTATCGCGCCAGGTCCATTTAGGTGTATTAGGATGTTCCTGGTACCACTGGGGTGATGGCAGTTTAGGAAATTTATGTCCAGTTGCCTGGCAGAATTGGCGGTATTGTTTGACAGTAATTTCGTATTTGCTAATGTAGAAATCGCTGAGTGTGACTTTGTGGAGAGGTTTTTCGTCGTTGTATCCGGTGTCGCAGCCCATAGTAAAAGTGCCGCCTTTGACAAAAACCATTTCAGGTAAATCGTATTTCAGCTGTTGGCTCTGAGCGTAGCCAACAGCTGAAAATAGTAAAAAAGCAAAGATTAATGAAATTTTGACTTTCATATTGATGGTTATTTAGCATTTCTTACGATTCTGAATCCGTAATTGAAGTTGGTGTAACCAGGTTTTGGTCCGTCGCGGCTTGTGACAGTAGCAAATTCAGGTCTATAATGCCAGCTTCCACCGCGTATTACCCGGTATCCGGTTGGTGTTGTGTTTACAGGGTTGTTGACGGGGCTATTTTGATAGAAAAATGGGGAGTACCAGTCCTGACACCATTCCCAGACGTTTCCTGTCATGTCGTAAATGCCCAATTCGTTAGGTTTTTTAAGACCCACAGGGCGGGGACCAGTAAGAAAAGTATTTTCGTCCACCCAGCCGACGTCGTTGTAGTCGTTGCTACCGCTGAAGATGTAATTATGTGATTTGTTTCCGCCGCGTGCAGCGTATTCCCATTCTGCTTCAGTTGGCAGACGGAAGCCGTTTTTAGTCAAATCGCAATGGATAATGCCTTGTTCGTCTTCGTAGTAGCATTTTTCATAACCTAATTTTTCGCTCAGCCAGTTGCAATAAGCGATTGCATCGTACCATGTAACGTGTTGCATAGGCATATCGTCTTGCCAACCCCACCATTTTTTACCGATTTTTTTGTAGTAAGCTTCTGTAGCAGGATGTCCCTGAAACCATGTTGAGTCGGGTGGTGCGGGCATTTCGTGGATGTGATAGCCTTTGAATTCGTTAAATGATTTGTCGTTGATAAACTCTTTGTATTCTTTGACAGTGACTTCGTATTTGCCAATGTAAAAGCTATGAACTTTGACTTTATGGACTGGTTTTTCGTCAGGGTCTCCTTTATATTGTCCAGAAGTGCGCGGGTTGCCCATCATGAAAGTGCCGCCTTTAACAAAGACCATTTGTGGCTTGTGTTGTCCAAAGCTAAAAGCAGCAAATAAAACAAATAATGCTGTTAATAGTGATTTGATTTTCATGACTTTTAGTTTTTTAAAAGCTTAAAGATTAAACAGTTTACAAAATTAACTAATAGTTAAAAATATTACAATTTTAGAATTTTAATTTCCACTCGACGATTAAGTTTTCGTCCTTTTTCAGTGGTATTTGGAGCGATTGGGCGCGTAGCGCCGTAGCCTTTAGTAATAAGTCTACGAGGGTTTATGCCGTTTTTAACAAGGTAATTTTTAACAGCCATAGCCCTTTTGAGTGATAATTTCATGTTGTATTCTGCAGTTCCAACGTTATCTGTATGTCCAGCAATTTCGATTGTGATTGTTGGGTTATCTTTCAAAAAATAGACCAATTTTTTGAGTTCAATGTAAGATTGTGGTTTTAGTGTATAACTGTTAAAGTCGAAAAAGATATTGTGTAAAGTTGATGTTTGGTTTTGAGCGATTGGCTTGAGCAGGATATTCAAATGTATTGTGGTTGAGTCGATTGTATCGCAGACATCGAAGTTTTTTGAGTAGGGCATATAACCTTTACGGTAAGCGAATAGGCCATATTGGCCGATTTTTGTTGTTATTTTGAAGTCATGAGAGAATTTTTGAAAAATTAAAGAATCTCGTTTGAGATTGTAGATTGAAATATTGGCGGATAACGGTTTATGTGTTTGAGCATCAAATACTTGCCCGGCAATGTAAAAAGTTTTAAATGGACGGATTTTGGGATATAACTTAAAAGTATAAATGTCCTGATTTCCAGTGATGTCTGAAGCAAAGTAAGCAGTTTTACCAGAAACATCGACCACAAGGCGGGTATCGTCTTTTTCTGTGTTAATGGGATATCCAAGGTTTTTCGGTTTTGTCCAATGCCCATTTTTTAACCTGCTAACAAACAAATCAAACCCACCTAATCCAGGGTGGTAATTTGAAGCAAAATATAATGTTTTGCCGTCAAAATGTAAGAACGGACTCATTTCTTTGCCTTTAGTGTTGATTGAGTCGCCAAGGTTTTGCAGGTTTGTCCAGTGTCCGTTGATATAGTCGATTTTCCAGATGTCCATGTCGCCTTTACCTTGTGGGCGGTTGCTGACAAAAAGCAGGGTATGCCCGTTATTTGCCAGGCATGGCTGTGATTCCCAATACTTGGTATTTATAGGATAAGGAAGTTTTTGGGGATTTGTCCAGCCTGTGTCTGTTTTGTGGGTTATGTATAGGTCGCAACCTGAACCAATGATACATCTTGTGAAAATCAAGGTTTTTCCGTCAGTGCTAATTGTGCATGCGCCTTCCTGGTGGTTTGTATTGATGTTTGGCGGTAATTTTTGGGCTTGTGACCATGAGTTTTTTGTTTTTTGAGAAAAGAAAATATTTTCGTCGGTTGTTTTTCTTGTGAAAAATAGTTGATTATCAGGGCTAAGTTCAGGGAAATATTCGTCGAACCGTGAGTTTATAGTTTTGGGAAGTTTTTTGGGGTTAAAGGGTACGGGATGTTGATATGCAAATAGCCTGAATTCGGCTGTGTTGAGTGTATGTTGAATTTCACGGGATGGCTTGATTTGCAGGAATTTTCGAAAGTATTTGACGGCTGAGTCGTAATTTTTTTGGTCAAAGTAGATATAGCCAATTTCGCTCAAAGCCGACGGGTCTTTTGACAGTGCGAAGTATTGGTTTAAATAAGCGATTGTCTGTTCATATTGACGATTTTCGTAAAGAATTTGAGCGCAAAGCAGGTAAAATTTATCATAATTGTGATACTTTTTTATACCTTTTTGACAAAGCTGCCAGGATTTTTTGTAGCTTTTTTCTAAAAATTTTTGATAAGCCTTGTTAAATAGCGTTTTTTGGCTAAAAACAGGTGTTAGAGAAAGTACGAAAATGATGATTAAAGTAAATTTAGATATTTGAGTGCCAGAAAACTTCATAGTTTTTGTCCAAAAGTTTTTCGATATTTTCAGGGTATTGGATATCGACTAAAAACAGGCCATTTGCAGGGGCAGAAAGCGAAGCTGCACGGCGGTTGCGTGTTTCGATTATTTTTCGAAAATCGTTTAAATCAATGCGACCTTTGCCCACGTCTAAAAGCGTACCGACGATTGCACGTACCATGTTGCGTAAAAAGCGGTTGGCTTTAATCGTAAAAATAAATTTATCGTCTTCCTGTTCCCAATAAGCTTGATAAAGCTTGCACAGGTAATGCTTTGCGCCGGAGTGGGCTTTGCTAAAAGCCTTAAAATCTTCATATTCCAGCAAAATTTGCGCAGCCTGGTTCATTTTATCGACATCTGGCGTCCAGTATAGAAAGTACGAATATTCGTTGATAAACGGGTTGGGCCGTGTATGCACGAAATATTTGTATGTGCGGCTGATAGCGTCAAATCGTGCGTGTGCTTTGACAGGAGGTTGGAAAATTTTGTAAACAACAATGTCGCCAGGCGTTAATCCGTTGATTTTCTTCGTAAGCTCGGCAGGGTTAAAGTCTTTTGTAGTGTCGAAATGAGCCACGAAAAATTTAGCATGAACGCCGGCATCGGTACGCCCCGCGCCTGTAACAGTTATTTTTTCGCGTAAAACTGTTGAAAGAGCTTTTTCTAAAGTCTGCTGGATCGACGAAGCGTTTTTTTGGCGTTGCCAACCGTGAAAATTAGTGCCTTTGAAACTCAGTTGCATAAAATAGCGTGTCATGGGCTAAAAAATTTTGTGTTTTTTACGGCGTTTTTGATTTTCGCGTTGTTCTAAAGCTCTGAAAATCTGCATATACTTTAATCCACGATAGACATAATCCGGCGAAGTAGTACGTGGTTTACCGTCTTTGGGAAAGAGATGCCCTGTATTGTGGTAATGGAATGCGTCTTTGTACCGGTGTTGGCGCAAGAGCCAGCCATAGTCCTGATTAATCCATTGTATGCCGTATTTGATAGCGTTTCTGTTGTTTAAATCGTTTGGGCTGCTAATGCCTAAATGATAGATTTTGTACCCCATAATTTGAAACGGTCCCCATGATGTAGCCAGCCGTCGCAGTTGTCTATCGCTAAGCCAGTAAAGTTCCCGTTGTGTTATGCCTTCAAACTGTTTAAGTTTACCCTGTTGTACAGCTTTTAGTTTGCGATAAACGTATGGTTCGAAGCGAGGACGCGGATTGCGTACGCCAGAGCTTTCGAGCATTATGATGGCCATAAAATATTCGTAAGGTAAACCATACTTTTGGCTGTAATATTTGACTTCTTTGCCATAGAAGTGGATAGCCGCTTTAATTCCGTAGTTTTCAGTAGGTTCAGCCGGAGGCCTAACCCATGTTCGATGTACAAGCTTTTTCTGTACCAGAAACCCCAGAGAACCGATAAAAACAGCGACAAGCAAAAGAAGAGCAAGATTAGCTGCCTTACCTGGAGTTATTGTTTTTGTTTTAGTGTGTCTTGTTCGCTTGCTTTTTTTATGTGTTTTTTTCTTAGCCATGGGAATAAGTTTGAGAAGTTTTTCTGGAAGAATATACCGACCCCTTGTGTGTATGGGCCTTTATCGTAAAATTCGTTACGGTTTGCCTGGTTAAAGATTTTGAGGCGGACATTGCCTTTTTTGTTAAGTTTTACTTCGATTTCGCCTTCTCCGACTATTGGCGACATTTTCTGGTTCAAGCTTTGTTTGTTTTCGTTGCCGATACCTACGTCGGTTTTAATGATTACTCGTTCGTTCCAGAGTTTGTAAGAAAGAGCTACGTTAACCTGTTGTCCGCCCTGGTAATTAACGCCTAATTCTAAGTTTTCGTTTAATTTAGACAAAAGATTTGAGAGTTGTGTGGATAGTACGTCAGTGGCATAGACGGGATTTGTCAGTTGATTCGGGTTGAATTCGAGACCAGGAAGTGGCTGGAATTTGCCTAAAATGAGCAATGATAGGACTTGCTTGATTTTTTCAGCTTCTTCTAAGTTTTTAACCTGTGAGACAATTCGTTGGTCAGCTTTAGGAAGTTCCAGGTCAAAAGCTATTTGTGGCTTAGTCAGTGTTCCGGAGATTTTGATTAAGCATTTTACTTCAGTCCTGACGTTCCAGTAATTATCGTCCAGTGTAAGGTCGTAGAGGTTGACTTTTTTCAAGTCATAAGCAGCGACGAGGTTTAGTTGAGCGTTTTTTGGGTCGCCGTTCCATTTAATAGTGCTACCAGGTTGAATAGAGAATTTTTTTGTTATGATATTTTCCAGCGAAAAGAAATAATCTCCGTTTAGTATCGTAAGTGTTCCGAAAAGCAGCAGGTTACCGTAGGGAGTAAGTTTGAGGTTGAGAATACCGTTACCCTTGACAGAGAGTTTATCGCCGGTTTGTTCGTTGATAACAATTGTAAATCTTGATTGAGGGTTTACTTCGAGGTTAATGTTTAGGTCAAGGTTAGAGTTTTTTGAAGATTTTTTATTGTTCTGAATATTAATTAGTTGTGTGGTGTCTTGCGAGATAAAGTGGATAAATTTGTTTTGCAGGTTGTAGGTTTTTTGCGTGTTGACTTTGAAAGTCAGGTCAGTATTTGCTTCGGTTCGCAGGTCTGCTCTAAGTGATAGGCTGTTGCCATAACCACTAAACCGTGCATTTCCCGAGATAAACGCAGTACCGTAGTAGGCTTTTGAGCTGCTGTTGGGTAGGTTTAAGACCATGAGTGTGTCAGGTTTAAAGTGTAAGTTATAGACAAAGTCGCCATATTTGTTTTTCGAGATAACGCCCCAGATTTTACCGTGTCCACTACCGCCCTGGCTGATAACTGTAAATGTATCGATTGTGATTTTGTTGTTTGTAAAGTGTATTTTAAGTTTTTTGTTGACAGTATAGACAACGTTTGTTTGTCGCAGTCGGAAAGCAGCATTAGTAATATTTACGTCGCCAGTTATTTTAATGTTTTTTTCATGGCCTTTCAGTGTTATTTTGCCCTGGACAGAGGCATATCGGCTAATCGCACTTATGATGTTCTGGAAATAAGGATAAAGAGCTTTTAGTTTGAATTTTTCGAAATAGACTTTGACTAAATAGTTTTTTGTGCCAAGGTCGTAATTACCATTAACTTCGACAAATTTTTCAGAATTTTTGCCTTGTGCCTGGTTGTTGTAAGGTTTTTGAGTGATGAGACGGAAAGTTAAAATGTTCTTTTTAGTGTCAAAATCGCTAATTGCATGCAACATTTGCAGATCAACACCATTGACTTTAAAGTGGGTGATTCGATTATCGCTGACAATGACGGGTTTTTTGTTGAGGTTTGTGATTTTTGTAATGCCAGTTAAATAGCCGTTGATTTGCAGCTTTTTCAGAACAGAGTTGAGCTGGCTTATGTCGAAGTTGTTGACGCTTATGAGCAAGGAATCGTTTTTTTGTTTTGCTATTCGACCCGAGATTTGAATTTTTTGGTTTTTGTCCGGGTTAAAAA
>WFZV01000038.1 GCA_015489395.1 Bacteroidales bacterium | reverse complement strand
ATAATTACCAGTCTTTTTATATTTTTTTTGCTATTGATTTGGGATAAATTCGTACCACAAATCCAGATTTTCCCACAGAGAATTATTTTGATAAAGCATTATCAAATCTTTGCAGTGGGTTTTTTGCTTTATGGCATATTTAGTCTGGTGGCTTTTAACAACATAATTTACCGACAAGTCATCAACCGAATACTAAAGCTTCAATCCGAACAAAATAAAGCGTATAAAGAATTAAAAAATTCTCAAAGATACATACAAAAACAGAACGAAGAACTAAATGTTTTAAACACATTACTTAACAAACAAAAGCAAATTCTAAAACAACAGAACGAATTTCTTACACAAATTTTAGAGACAGCAAACGAACCAATGATTTTAGTAGATGCTGCAGGAGCAATGATAATTTTAAACAAAAAAGCAGAAAACCTCCTGGGTATAAAAAATGATTCTAAAGAAAAACTACCTGTGACAAACATTGTTATACCAGAAAAAGACAAAAATACTCTACGGTATATTCTGTTTGATACAGAAAACTTCGCAAACTATCTCCTTGAAACCCAAATAAAAACAGCTGATGGCAAAGCAAAATTCGTCAAATTAGCGATTACTTCTGTTATTAGCAACGAAAGTAAATATCTGTTTATCGTTATCCGAGATATTCACGAAATGAAAGAAAAAATTGACCAATTATATAATCAAAATCTTAAAATTCAAAACAACCTAATTGACCTTATGGACAATCTCAAATTTGCCCAGACAGTCCAATCAAAATTCCTTCCTGATACGCAAATACTAAGTAAATATTTCAGCGACTGGTTCTTGTGGTTCAATCCACGCGACTACGTAAGTGGAGATTTTTATTACATAAAAGAAAAAGGAGATAGTATTGTCGTTGGCATTGGAGACTGCACTGGACATGGAGTTTCAGGAGCATTATTGACCACATTAATAATAACTTTTTTAAACGAAATTGTTGAAAATTCTCAAGTACTGTCTGCTTCAAAAATTCTATCTGAACTTCGAACCAAACTCAAAAAATCATTTTTCAACTTAGAATCAGCATACGAAGGCGTTGACATAGGTTTGATTATTTATGACAAACCCAGGAAAAACATCAAATTTGCCGGAGCATTTCTGTCGTTATATCTTGTTGCTGAACGAAAAATTTTAGTCATCAATGGAGATAGAATGCCCGTAGGTCAATATCTTTTAGAAAAAGATTTTACAGAGCATGAAATTAATGCTATTCCAGGTATTATGCTTTATCTCGCCTCTGATGGCTTCCAGGACCAAATCAGTCAGGACACAGGCACCAGATTTTCCAAACGTCGTCTTAAAAACCTATTCTTAGAAATTAGCGATAAACCTGCTCACGAACAAAAGAGATTGCTAATCGAAAAATTTTATAAATGGCAGGGTAATGAACCACAAATGGATGACGTTACAGTGTTAGGTATTAGGATTTAATTTTTTATCTTTGCTAAACATGTAAATTTTAAGCCAGCCATGCGTAAATTAATAGCAATTTTGATTTCATTTTTCTTGTTAAATTCAGCTTTTACTCAAACTTTAATCATAAAATCTTCATTAGGCTTCGACACAATACAAGCTTGTGTACAACAACAAATTTATTTCTATGGTTACTTAATCAATGGCTCAGACACTTTAGACGCATATTGGACATGGGACATGGACGACGGTACACAATTTAATGGCCCTGGTCTCGATACTGTGCGATACTCTTTTATGCAAAACCGTGGATACCGTGTATTTGCATACGCAACTTACAACGATACTACTTTTACTGGCGAAATTTTAGTCAAAATCGGCTTGGATCCTGAATTCTCAGGAACCCATGTAGATTTACCAAATAATCAAAATGGAATCTGCAAAGGAGACCAGGTAACCCTTATCGGCAAATGTACTGATACAGCCTCCTGGAAAGAACGACCTGTTAGCCTTTACTTAGAACCTTTTCCTTTTCAGCTCTCTCAAACTATTTCATATTCAAACGCAATTGAACGAAAAGATTTTTTAGTCAACCAAACTCTCCTCAATCCAAACCATATCGACTCTGTCGGTTTACTTATCGTACAATCTAATAGTCAAAACCTTCAAATTTCACTTACTGCACCTAATGGCAAAACAATTATTCTTAAAAATTTCGGCGGCAACCAGAACTATTTCGGCGATACATCACAGGGAAGCAATGGTGCTAAATGGTATTTTTGGTCAAATACAGCCTCACAAACAATCAACTCACTGACAATCAACAACCAACAAATTCCTCCGCAACTTTATGCTCCAGACCAGAGCTTCGACAGCCTAACCGGAACTTTGCTCAATGGCCAATGGACTCTGCAAGTTCGAGATACAGGACAAAATGACCTGAGTTATGTCCTTGGCTGGGCTATTTATTTCGATACTTCAATTGTAGCCGATACTTTTAAATATACAAACACTTTTAATTTCGCTCAAGCCTATTGGAATGGCGATAATATTAACCTGACTGTTAACGGACAGGCAAGTGCTTATCCCGATACATACGGCGACCACCGCTACAACTTTTATGTTCAAGATAATTTCGGCTGCATGCACGACACATCGGTCTTTGTCACTGTAGAACAACCCGACTTCTCAATGGACAAAAAAACTGTTATTATCGGCGACAGTGTAAAACTCCAGGACCTAACATCCTGGGCAAAGCATCATTACTGGGACTTTGGCGACCAGAGTCCGCAACAAACCGGCGAAACTGTTTATCACAAATATTTCGACAAAGGCAAATACCTGATTACACTTACAGCTGAATCTGCTAACGGCTGTACCGACCAGGATACTGCATGGATACAAGCTGTGCCAAAGCCTATAAAACTGCAGAATTACAACGTTTTCACTCCAAACGGCGATGGCGTAAATGACGTATTTTCGTTTTTCATAAAACCTGAAGACAAAATCACTGCTTACAATATTGAAACAATTGACGGGAAAATCTACGACCGATACGGCAAAGTAGTTTGCCATTGGACTACACCCGAACAAGCCATTAAAGGCTGGAACGGAAACATCAACAACTCTAAAATCCCGGCTGCAGAAGGCTTTTATTACTACGTCATTATAATCAAAGGCAAAGATGGCAAAAAATATCCACCATTTAAAGGCTTTATCTACTTACACAGATAAGTTAGACATAATCGGCGACATTCATGGCTGTTATTTTACATTGTTAGATTTACTTACCAGACTTGGTTATCGTGAAATTGACGGAGTCTGGCAGCATCCTGAACGATTAGCTGTTTTTATCGGCGATTACATCGACCGCGGATTTTACACTTACGAAGTTTTAGAACTTATCAAAAAAATGGTCGATAGCCAAAAAGCCGTGGCTCTTCTGGGTAACCATGAATATAACTTCGTTGCTATAAATACTTTCGACCAGGACAACCAGCCTCTTCGCCCTACAAAAAAAATAAGACAGCACCGTTCTACTTTTTTGTCGATTTCCGAAACACAAATCGAATTTTGGGTCGATTGGTTTAAAACTTTGCCATTTTTCATCGAACTTGACAACCTCAGAATCGTACATGCTGCCTGGGATGATAATTTTATCCAATATTTAAACGAAAATTACCCTACTCTTTCGCTCCAGGACAAAATACCTCAGAGCCTCAAACGCAAAAGCCATGATTTTAAAGCGATTAACTACTTGCTCAAAGGACCTGAACTAAAAAATATCGACCAGTTACCCATTGATGGCACGTACAAGCAATTTAGCGGTTTGCGTATAAAATGGTGGGAACAATTCGACCATAACCCGACTTTAAACGACATTTTAGTTGACCCAATGCCTGAAATTCCGGCACCAGACGAATTTTTCCAAATTTACAAGCCTTATCCGACCAGCGAAAAACCTTTAATTTTCGGACATTACACCTTGCCTGGCACACCAGAAATTCTGCAGCAAAATCTTGCCTGTGTTGACTATTCTGCGTACAAAAAGAACATATTAGCAGCTTATCGCTACAATGGCGAAGACCAGCTTATCAACGAGAATTTTGTCTGGGTCGATTATAATCCTAAAGACATAATACTTTAAATTTTTTCTAACGAGTTTTTAGGCATCCAGCCAATTGTGCCATTGGGCAATTTAACTTCGTACCAGCCGTCGCTTTTATTCAAAATCTTAACTTTCACACCTTGATGTAAAATATACAGTTCAGTGCCTTGATTACTTGGTGAGCTATGAACAGAAGTTGGCCGCAGTACAATTGCTTCGCCCGAATTCAATACATAATGTCTGTTGACCAGAGCCAGGTCCAAAGTCAAAACCGACAGGACAAACGTCACTAACCCAATGTAAAATCCTAATTTTCTGTACAATATCTTTTTCGAGAATAGGAACATGAGCGCCAAAAGCAGCGTAATCACAAACAGACCAACACTAATATAAGCCCATGAATCAGCGCACATGCTAAGTGCCAGGGCGCGCCACCAGCGTTTTAAAAAGAATTCGTGAATCCGGGTAAATTTATCCTGGACGTATTGTCGGGCAAAATTCAAATTATGCCTGATGTTCTCATCGCTGGGCTTACGGCGGTATGCACGTTCGTAATTAACAATGGCTTTTGCTAAATTTCCTTTGCGAAAGTAAGCATTGCCCAGATTGTAGTATAAATACGGCGATTCCCAGCCTTTTTTCAACACAGTTTTATATAATGCGATAGCGCTGTCGTATTCTGTATGCTTGTAGCAATTGTTGGCTTTTTGAATAATTTTGTAAACTGTATCTAATTGCGCATATGTATTTAATATCGAGACAGTTACCAGCAATATTGCAAAAAGACGTTTCATGATTTTAGGATTTGTTGTTAGTTAGCTTTTCCAATTGATCGATAAGTTTATAAGCTTTTTGATAAATCTCCTGCATAGAGAAATCTTGAGCAGTAGGAGCGAAGCGTGCAAATTCGCAGTAATCGATAGTCTGGATAAATTCGTTGATTAAATCTTGCGGAATGTTGCGTTCAGCAAGCTCCTGGCGTATTTTGTCGCGAGTTAGCTCAGCAGGGTCGATACCCAATTTATCGCCGATATAACCCCACAAAGCATTGGCTACTTCTTCGAAGAATTTTTCTTTTTCGTTGTGTTTCATCAGCTTGCGGGCATATTGCAGTCGTTTTTGCGAGATTTTACTTGCTTGCTTTGCCTTAAATGATTTAATATCAGAGCGTTCTTTTATAGTTTTTCGTCCAAAATATACGACAATTGCAAATATCAAAAGCAAAATCAGGTAACTGAGCCAATGCCAAAGACTGCCGGCAAAGAAATGATTTTTTCGATATAATTTAAACTTGCCAACGTAAATATAGTTAATGTCCGAACCAATTGCCTGCGCATTAGAGCCATAAGAAGCATATACATGGGTTGTGTCTAAATGACCTGTGACTTTTATAGTAATAGGTTCAGAAGAAAGCGATTTATATGTTTTTGTCTGTGGATCAAAGTAATTAAATACAATCGACGGAAGATTAAATGTACCTGTAGCTCGTGGTATGTAAATAAATTCTTTGACAATGCGTCCTTGCATTCCAGCCTCAGTAGCTGTGTATTGCGGTATTTCCTTAGGTTCTAATTCTTCGAATGAGCTTGGGACCGAAGGTGTTGGTAAATCGAAGATTCCAAAATTGCCAATGCCGGATACTATAACTTTAATGGTTAAAGGCTCATCGACATTAACCTGTTTTTTATCGACCTGGACTTTAAGGTTAAATCGTCCAACAGCACCAGAAAAATTAGCTGGTTTATTTTCTGTCGGCAAAGGTAAAACATGGATTGTCAAAGGATTACTCGTAATTGTCTTTTGCCCGTATGGAAAACCAAAATTATCGTAAACAGATACAGTCAACGAATATGGAGCAATTTTTAGATTGCCTGTCTGCTGTGGAAAAATAACCTTTTTGTCCAAAACCGCAGTAAGATAATGCCGCCCATTAATAATCACGTCCTGAGCCTGAATACGCGATGGCATTTGAATATCATTGACCCAAAATCCAGGAAATTTAGCAGGTTTCATGTCGTCAACTGAAATCTGGTATCGCGAATAAACCTTTGTATAAACGAAAATAGCCTCTCCAAGGTAAACGCGACGTTTGGAAGCTACAAGCTCCAGGAAAAGGTCTTTGTTTTGCTGGTTATTAAAAATATTTTGTTCTGTGATTGCAGGATTATTCTTGGGCTTTGGTAAATTATTGACCTGTCCGCCTTGAACGTCAATGGTTACAGGATTAGAGGTTAATTTATCGCCATGGTCAAGGACTGTGGCAGGACCAATAGTAATTGTACCTGGTTTGTTGGCCACAGCTGTAAGAATCCAGGTAATCGTAACAGTGTTAACAGATTTTAGCCTTCCATTAACAATACTAATCGAAGATTGCTGGCTGCGGTAAGTACTTGTACCGTAAAAAGTTACACCTTTAGGTTCTTTAGGAGGATAAAAGCCTGGATTACTTGACCTGGGATTTTTAAGTGTATATGTAATTTGAAAAGTCTCCCCTGCTATAACAACTTTAGGAGCATCGACGTAAAATTCTCGTTGGTTTTGTGCAAAAGATATAATCGCCAGAACACTCAGAAAAATCGTAAATATGCCTTGCCTATACATTTCGAGCGGCTATTTTATTTTCTCAAATATCTAAAATTTAGTCCAAAATCGAATCTTAAATAATGTTTAACCCGTATTAAACTTTGTTACAAATCCAATAATTTAAGCGAAAATCTAATATTTTTTTAACTTATTTTAAATTTTTATCTCTAACGTCCAGGTCCATTTCATAAATGAACTTTCCTTTTACAAATTTCAACCCATCGTACGAAAAATCAGGTCCATAAAACTGGTGTAAACCCTTAAACTTGGGCTGTGACGGAGATAAATGGTCAAAAACTATCATTTTCAAATCTTTATTCCACTGCAACAACATTGAAGCCTGGTTGTTATATTCAAAAATTAAACGTTTTACAGGATGGTTAAATTCATCACGTATAGGATACCCGAACCTTGGCAAGCCTGATTTACGAATAGTCAAAAATTCTACAATTTTACGGTTTAACAACTGACCATCCGGATCAGCACCCAAAAGCACATAAACCCTGCGTCGACGATACTTAAAAGTACGAATATCATAATAAACGCAACCATACCATTGGTCTGGCGTAAGATATTTTTTTTCAGGATTCTTTATTTGGTCCGAACGGTCTTTTAATTCAAAGAAAAATCCTTCATGTGCTTTTTTATCATGGTACAAAACAAACCCGAAATAACGCATATCACCTTTGTATGGCACACCCCAGGTAAAAACTTTAACCAATTTATCCTGCGATTCTTGTACAGAAATGACTGATTTCAGACGGCTATAATCCAATTTCCAATTTAACGGATACATCAAAATCTCTTCTAAAAACTGCGCTGCCTTTTGTCCTAATACCAATCTCATCGAATCACCTGGAGCTTGTTTTACCTGCGACATAATAGAAATTATCGAATCAATACGAGCATCGATTTGCTGTGGATTTTGTCCAAAAAAAACTGTGCTAAAACTAAAGCTTAAAATCAGTACAAAAAATAACTTTTTCATGGCTTAAAAATTTTAATCGTCCAACAAATCTACAATAGTTTTACGAAAAACAAAAAACGCCAGATGTCTAACACTAACATCTGGCGTTTGGATGCTAAAAGCTATAAATTATTGATTATTTTGCTGCTGCTCAGCTAATTTCTCTTGCAAATGCTTTTCAATATTCGGTAATTCAAGGCCATAGCCTTTTATCTTGTCTTCACGCTTCAGCAGCAATGCAAAAATAAGCGAGAGTAATGCCAAAGTCAAGAAAATAAGCAAGTCTGCTTCGTAATTATAGCGGATATTGAGTTTATATTTTACAATTATGCTTGCAGCGATTTTCTTAGCTTGCTCCTGAATAACTTTCTCTAACTCTTTTTTGTCATTATAGTTCTTTTGCAAAATCTGTGTTAAATCGCTGTCAAGTTTCTGTGCTAATTCAGCCTTTATCTGGTCAGGATTAATTGCATCCTGAGGAACTGGCTTATAATTAGTATATTGGACTACAGAATCAATTGCATCACTTGTTACACGGTCAATAAGCAAATCCAATTCTTTTGTCTTGAACTTAGTCGATAATTCTTTTTTGAATGCCTGTTCAACCCCAGCTTTGACCAACTGTTTATTTGGAACAACGTTCGGATTAGTTGCATTTAAAACAAAACCTAATAAATAAGGAACAGCCATTAAACCAATGTTCTGAATCCAGAATATCACTGCATACGCAGTACCAAGCTGTTTTTCTGGAATAATCTTAGGAACAGATGGCCACATTGCTGATGGAACCAATGAGAAACCAACTCCCAGAGTAATTACCATTGCTGCAGCTACCCACCATTGAGTCAAAAATGGTATTGACAAAACTCCATGTACTAAAATCAAAATCAACGAGCCGATAATCATTATTGTGGCTCCCTTGCCTTTAACATCATAGATCGTACCGAATAAAGGAGTCAAAAGAATTGTACCAAATGGTAACAAACCTGTTATTAAGCCTGCTAAATTCGGATCAACATGATATTTGTTAATCATTATGTCGTTTGCATAAAACAGGAATGGGAAAACTGCAGAATAAAACAACACACACAGTAAAGCTATATACCAGAATCCGCGGTTGGTGATGATGTATTTAATATCGGAAATTCTAAATTCTTCCTCAGGTTCTTGTGATTTATCTTCAGCTTCAGACGCATCTAATTTTCTGTCTAAAACAGAGAATGTCAGAAATGAAAGAATCCCCAGAAGCATTAACAATAATGCAAAAGTAAGCGGACCTTGTACTGAATACTTCTTAGCCAGAGGTATTGACAGAGCCAGAGCTAATAAAGTTCCCAAACGCGCTATTGCCATCTGCATGCCCATTGCCAGGGCCATCTCCTTACCTTTAAACCAGCGCACTACCGCCTTTGAAATCGTGATACCTATGGCTTCTGTACCTACACCGAAAATAGCAAAACCTATTGCTGACCAGAAAACTTGAGCTTTTAATCCTAAAATAGTTGCTCCTGGTGCAAAGTGGTGTGTAATTGCCCAATAGTTTATCGCTGTACCTGTAAATACTACTATCGTAGCGCCAATACCAGTTTTTCGAACGCCTAATTTATCCAGAATAATCCCGCTGATAATCAGCATGAAAAGAAAAACATTAAACCAGCCATACGCCGAAGTATAAGTTCCAAAGTCCTTACCGTTCCATCCCAGGACACTTTCTAAAATTGGCTTTATAGCTGATAATGCGTAATTAAAGTAATATGCACCGAAAATTGATAATGAAGCCAAAACCAATGCTGTCCAGCGTACTAAGGGTTTATCTCTTAAACTTGCCATTGTGAATTATGTTTATGTGTGTTTAAAAGCGTTTTGTATCTAAAAGTAAATTCGAAACCAAAAATAACAATTTTATACAGATTTAAAATTATGTTAAGAAATTTTAATGTTTGTCAGAAATTTCCAAGAACTTTACGTATTACCCACTCGGCCGTTAACAGGATGATTATCAAAAAGAAAAGCCATTTATAACCAATTAATTCCCAAAATCTTATGCTGGATATCGCTCGTGGTTTTAAATTTTTATTATTGTTTAAAATCTCTGGTAATTGTTCAAAATCTTTTGCGTAAATCATTTGACCGGACGTTTTATCAGCCAAAAACTCCAATAAATCGCGATCGGCTCGCAGGTTTATTGCTTCGATGTTTATTGGTTTTACGGCAAAACTGCCTTTTTCAACGAAATTCTCTTTACCCAACGTCGTTTTAGCAATATAGCGATACACACCAGGTCGCATTTTGCCTAAATTTAGAAAATAGTAATCTTGCTGGCGGTCAAACAAATAATCAAGACGGTGTCCTGCACTGTCGATAATTGTTAATTTTACGTCTGACACTGTTACTGGTTGAAAGCTTTTGTCTAAAACCTGCGCAGTGAATATCACTTCATCGCCCTGGTCAACGACCATCGGAACATTTACAGTAAAACGCTTTTTATTGGTCGATTGGGCTAAAAACTGAACGATTTGGCGCATCAAATGGTCAAAAGAATCAAAATTCTGGTTGATTTTATAATCGGTGATGCGCCAGCGCCAAATCCCTTCGCCTAAAATGACAGCAGCCTTTGAACTATTAAACGGACTTTGCGAAAAAATCACAATCAATGGAGAGCCAGTTCGAACATTATTTACTTTTTGCTGCAGCAGAACATGGGCATCGCCAACCAAATCTATCTGTCCGAAAGGTACGAGCAATGGTGGCAGCTGTCCGGTTAGTTTAGAAAATCGCGGTTCAATGACAAACAGCTCAAAATCAGGCGAAACGTAAGGTTGTGCCTCGTCATACTGGCCTTTTACAGGCTTGATTTTTATGCCAAGGCCCAGATTTGATAAATGTAAATAATCGCATTTTGTACCGCAAACAAACAATACAGGCTTTTGCAGTTTTGCTATCTGGCTTAAAATGTTGATATTTTGTACGTTGATTTGTGGTATTTGGTCTAAAATTATCAAATTATATTCGTTCAAATTACCTTTAAATTTGCTGGTTAGGTACTGCTCTACCTTGAAAATCTGCACTTTTGCAAGACTGCGCCGCAAAGCAGCAATATCAGGATGCGGGAAATTACTGAGTATCAGGATTTTCTTTTTGGTCTTAATAACGCGAATAACAGTGCTGCGGCGGTTGTTGACAAAGTTAAACTCGCCTTTTACAGGCTCAAGCGTTACTTTTACAATCTTTTTGCCTGCACTGCTGGTAGGTATGTAAAAATTAAACTTTTTGTAAAAATCATTGCTATTTATGCTAATTGGCTGGGATTTAATTAGTTGTCCATCGAAAAATACTTTTAAGACAGTACTTTTGCCTTTTAGTTTTAAAGCTTTAACCTCCACCTGCAATGGAAAACTATTGCCCTGGTAAACGTATGGATTTGTTAGTAATGTCGAAATTTTCAGGTCTTTATGCGTTGATGTATCGCCTAAAAGCACAGTATAAACCGGTACAATGCCTAAATTAGGCAGATTTTTCGGAGAGTATCCACGGTTGAAAATACCATCGCTAACGAGAATTACTGCACCTAAATTCTGGTTGTAAAACCTCGCTAAAATATTGTTTAAAGCCCCGGAAATATCAGTATATTTGCCTTCAAAACGGACGTTTTGTGACTCTTTAACTGTTTTGTCAAAAATAAAAAAACGTACATCAAACTTTCGCTTTAATCGGCTAACGACCTGTTTTTCAGACGATAAAAAACTTTTCAATTTCGTAGAGTCAAGGGCATACGCGATTGATTGCGAGTTATCCTGCAAAACAACGACAATCGGCTTTTTTAGCTTTAACGATATGGTTTTAACCATTATACCAGCTAAAAGCAAAGTAATTAGAAAAATCGATAAAAAACGCAAAATAGAAAGAACATAAACCCACAGTCTTTTGACATGGCTAAATTTATCATCTTTCCAATAATACAAAAAAGCTGCTAACAAGCCCAGTACAATAGCTAAAACAATAAGCCATGGGTGACTTACGATTAAGTTTTTCATAGGTCAGATTAGACTAATCGTTTAAATTCGTGATAGCGGCTTCGCAAAATTTTTGCATAAGTTGCAGCCTGGCCAGGACCATTATAAACTACAGCTATTTCATAAAAGTTTTTACGCTGCATTGCAGTTAGCAAATTTTCTTGCGCTTTGACAAAATCGAAAAATCCGAGAATGTGATACCGGATATTTGACGAAAATTTATCAAACATCTGTTTTACAGAATCATAGCCCAAAAGTTTATAATTAAATCCCATAATTTGCGCCATACCCATTGAAATAGCTTTCAGAGCAGCTTCTTCGTTGAGTTTTCTGGCGAATGTAAAAACCTTCCACTCTGTATCTTGCGTGCCATCATGCAGCTTGACCCACTGTTTAAGATCCGGATCATACCACTGTTGATGGCGAAACCCTGCGATTTTAAAGTACTTGTTAAATAGCCCGTCATTGACTAAAAATTTCTTGAAAACATGGGCTTCAAAACGGATAATCAAACGCTTTTTCTCGTCAAAACCGCGGCCACCGGCTTCTACCAAAAATACTGCCATTGGCACTGCCGGATCAATAGCCAGCTCCTGACTGAGACGTTTTACCAGGCCGCCGTATTTATTCCATAATTTAGCAGCATCTGACGAACCTTTGGCTTTATAATCAGGTTCAAGTGGAAAATCGAACAAATCTTTACGCTGGCTGAAAAATTGGCTAAAGGCCTGTTCGCCGCCAATGGGAGGCAAATCCTGAGTTTCGACATATTTCTTGGCAACATAAGCGACATATCCGTAAAATTCAATGCCATACCAATCCAAAATATCTTCGACAATGTACACAATAGCTCCTTTTTGCAAGCGACCTAAAATCCTGGCATCAAGGCTTGGACGTTCACGCACATTTAAAATATTTGCCAGTACAGTGCCACGTTTGATGTATGCGATTATAACTACGTATTTTTTATAAACGTATGCCACATTATTTTTACCCCAGAGAATCTCGTACCAATCGTCTAATTCGTTCAAAATCTTAACAATAGCATTACGTCGGAGTTGTCCTACGACTTTGGAACGTAAACTTGGTTTTTGTCTGACGTTGAGCAAATTAGCAATAACTTTACCTTTCACTTCGACTTTATCTGCTGCAACTTTAACTGCTTTTTGCGATGATTTGCGGAAAAGATCAAAAAGTCCCATGACGAAAAAGTTTGGTTTTTAAGACTATAAAGTTAAAAAATTTCGTAATTCTGCAAAAAACTAAAAATCAATATTTAAACGCACTACCACTAATAAATTCGCGCAAAATTGAAGTTGGCGGTATTTCACGTTCTTCTCTGCGAATAGGAACAAAATACGATAAAAATTTAAGCAATCGTACTGCCTCTGAATATTCGTAAACAGTTTCTGGCACTTCTCTTAGCAATGGTTCTAAGTGTTTTTTCAAGACATTAAATTCGTAAATTAAGGCAGAATTAAACATCACATCAGCTTCTTCCTGGAATGGGAAAATATTGCGTTCCTCGCCGCGTCTAACGCTTGGCCAGCGTTTGAGCGTATCAACCAACGAATAGCCTCTGAACTGGAAATCTCGAATCATCCTGCGCAGCAAACGGTTGTCGGTCGTCGGAATTCGGTTGTGATAATCAATGCCAATTTGCGTAAGAGCTGATACGTAAATCTTAAATTTGTATTTTTCGTCGATATCCCGGGTGAGTTCAGGATTTAAGCCATGTATGCCTTCAATGACAATAATTCCACGCCCAGAAAGTTTAACTTTCGTGCCATCGTAATAACGCTTGCCTTCCTGGAAATTGAACTTAGGCAATTCCACTTCTTCACCGGCGATAAGTTGATTCATTATTTTGTTAAAAAGCTCCAAATCGAGTGCGTACAGGCTTTCGAAGTCATAATCGCCGTTTTCGTCGCGTGGAGTTTTTTCGCGGTCAACAAAAAAGTTATCCAGTGAAATTGTAACAGGTTGATAACCAATTACTCGCAATTGAACAGACAGACGTTTCGAGAAAGTGGTTTTTCCCGAAGACGATGGACCAGCAATAAGCACCAAACGCACATCGCCACGATGTTTAATCATATCAGCGATTTGCGCCACTTTTTTCTCGTGCAATGCTTCGGAGATTTTGATTAAATCACCGGCTTTGCCCTGCTGCACCTGCTCATTGATACTGCCAACTGTAGAAACGCCCAGGATTTCAACCCATTGCTTGTATTCGCGGAAAATCTCGAAAAGTTTAGGTTGTTCGACAATAGGTCCTAATTCGTCAGGATTTTGCTGGGTAGGAAATCTCAAAAGCATGCCATCGTAATATGGAATAAGATCGAAAACTTTTAAGTACCCGGTTGATGGCACCAGGTAACCGTAAAAATAGTCGATCTGGTCGTCTAATTTATAGATTGAGGTAAAAAGTATTGGCCTGGTTTTAAATAGCTTAACTTTTTCGTACAAATGATTTTCTTCGAAAATTTCAAGGGCTTGCTGTGTAGGTATTTCTTCGCGTTCGAATGGGATGTCGGCATTAATAATTTGTCGCATACGTTCGGCGATGGTCAAAACTTCTTCAGGTTTTAGACGTTCGTCGCCAGGTTTTTCGACTTCGCAGTAAAAGCCCTGGGAAATAGAATGTTCGATTTTTAATCTGGCTTTTGGTAAAATATCACGAACAGCTTTCATCAAAACAAAAGACAAAGAACGTTGGTACATCCGGTAACCGTCGATGTTGGTTATATCGATGAATTCAACGAATTTAGGCTTATAAATTCTGTACGACAGCTCCGCAAGCTTGTTGTTTACACGGGCGCCAAGAATCGGATAATCCAGCTTAATTTTCATGTCTTCGGCAATTTCCCTTAGGCTCGTGCCAAGAGGGTACTCTTTTGAAAGATTGTTGTTTAAAACGTAAACTTTAGCTTTTTGCATAATCAAAGGTATTTAAACATTTTAGCAAATCAAAGCTATAAAATTAAGACAAAAAGTACAAAATCCATCAGAAAGCAACGAAAACACAAAAAAACGGTTTTTTGTTCGAAAAATTTTTCTTTATTTAGCTAAAACTTAAACACTTTGACCATGAAAAAAATATTTTTTCTTTTTACAGCCCTACTTTTCATTAATCAAAATTTTGCTCAAAATTCTGTTTTAGCAATTACCAGTTTAAATACCAGATTTATCCTTTCAATAAATGGTGTGACGTATACCCAGACGCCGACTAATTCTGTTGAAATCAACCAACTGCAAGAGCGTTGCTATGATTTACTTTTTACGTTTCCTTCACAGGGAAATGCCCAATATCATACGAGTGTCTATGTACCAAACAATGCGAAAATCGTCTATTTACTAAAATTTAACCAGCAAGGTATCCCAAAACTCCTTCCAATTTCAGTGCAGGACTTCGACGATCCTAATTTTAACTTAAACAATTACGCTAACCAGGTCCAGGGCTTACTAACCAATCCTTTTGTAATCAACATTAATATTCAAAACCAGAATCAAAACCAATACCAGCAACAGGGCGGTGGTTATTACGCAAATCCTAATCCTGGCGTACCTGCAGAACCACCTGCTGTCCAACCTGTACCACAAGCCGAGTTTATGCAAATGCTTAGCAGTATTCAACAACAAGATTTTGAGAGCGATAAACTGGCTCTGGCAAAGCAAATAATCAGGAATAATCCTTTGACTTCTGCACAAATTCTGCAAATTATCCAGACCTTAGACTTTGAAAACGATCGATTAAAACTTGCAAAATTTGCTTATAATTACGTAATTGACCCGTACAATTATTATCTGGTGTTCCAGGGACTTGAATTTTCATCATCAAAACAGGAACTTAACCGTTACATTAACAATCACAGCAACTAAAAAATTATCATAATGGCAGCATTCTGGGTTATTGGCGATATTCATGGCATGCTTGATCCTTTGCACTTTTTGTTAAAACAAATTTACCTGTTCGAGCTTAGCCATAACAGGACCGAAAACCTTGAAAAATCAACGAAAATCATATTTTTAGGCGATTACATTGACCACGGTCCAAATAGCAAACAGGTTATCGACTTACTGCTTACTCTCAAAGACTCATGGGACAAAGAATTCGTCTTTTTAGCAGGAAACCACGAAGATATGTTTTTACATTTTTACCATCAAACAGAAATTTATCAAATGGACCCTGGACTGTGGTTTTACAATGGCGCACAAACGACCTTAATGTCATTTTTCGATAGTCCTGATTACTTCGATTCTATCCTTGATATAACTTACCAGAAAAACATAAATTCACCGTCAGTACTCAACTCGATATTCGCAGCTGTAACAGACTTAGACCAGAAGTACATTGATTTTTTCAATAACTTGAAATACGCACATAGCGAACAAATAACTGTCAATGGCAGACTTCATAATTTAGCCTTTTTCCATGCATGCTATGCAGCGGTCGATGATTTCGACATTTTCGAACCTACTTATGCTACACTTACCAAAAAACAAATCCAGGAACAGCTCAAGCCACGTAATTTCTTTGAATACAATGAGTTTCGCAAAGGAAAGAAACTGGACTTAGACATGGATAATGTATGGTCGCGGGAATATTTTGGACAAAAACTTTTTAATTATATCCTGATTCATGGACACACGCCTACCAAGTTTATCTGGAACACCTTTAAGTTACAGGAGTTTGACCTTACCCATCCGGCTATAACATTCGGTAAAGGCCAGTTTTACAATTTCAATTCGCCTAAAAAATACGAGTTTGACCAGCTTTCGTGTATAAATCTCGATACTGGAGCGGTTTACGGTGGTGCGCTAACAGCCATGTACTTTTCAGAAGATTTGCTAAATCTTTCTGGCGAGATTATTTTAATGCAGGTTATTACGTCAAAAGGCTATCGTACAGGAAATTTGCAGACCAGGCGGATAAAATTTAAGATTTGAGCAGGATTTAAAGCTCAGAGTGATAAAAAATTACAACTTTTTAGAGATTTAAAGCTATTTTAGACAGGATAAATTTAAAAACACTAAAAACATTCCCAAGTTTGCCAGGAATTGTATATAATTGTGTTGGTTTGAAAAATTAGCAATATGACTACCGAGGATATTCTCAAAAAAGTCCGTAAGATAGAGATAAAAACCCGTGTCCTAACAAACGAAATATTCGCCGGGCAGTACCATAGCGCGTTTAAAGGCCGTGGTATGACCTTTTCGGAAGTTCGCGAATATGTTTTTGGTGACGATGTCCGGACTATAGATTGGAACGTAACAGCGCGTTTTAACCATCCATACGTTAAAGTTTTCGAAGAAGAACGTGAGCTGACAGCGCTTTTAATGATTGACGTAAGTGGCTCACAGGAATTTGGAACTTTTCGACACAAACGCGAGTATATTGCAGAATTAGCTGGAGTTTTGGCATTTTCAGCCATTGAAAATAACGATAAAATCGGAGTTGTCTTTTTCTCCAATGAAGTAGAAAAATTCATTCCGCCTAAAAAAGGTAGAAAGCACACACTAAGAATTATTCGAGAGATTTTAAGTTACGAACCCAAAAACAGACAAACGCAAATTTCAGAAGCTCTGAAATTTTTGACAAATGCTATTAAGAAAAAGGCTATTGTGTTTATGATTTCTGACTTTTTGACAAATGATTTCGAAAAATCTTTACTTATCGCAAGCCGTAAACATGATATTATCGCACTTAGAGTCAATGACAAACGCGAATTTCAATTGCCTAACGTTGGTCTTATTAATATGATTGATGCAGAAACAGGCGAACAAATCTGGGTCGATACAAGCAGCGCACGCGTACGCCGTCAATTGCAAGATTGGATGCAACAGAAAACAGAACAGGTTTTTAAGACATTTAAAAAAGCCGGCATAGATTACGTGCAGCTTTTTACAGACACTGATTACATTAAACCTTTAATCCAATTGTTCAAAAAAAGACGCTAAAATGAAACGAGCCACAATATTCATAATTTCGCTTCTCATATCAATTAGCTTATTTGCCCAGACGACAGTAAAGACAAAACTTTCGTCAGATACCACAAGATTTGCAAAACCAGTCACTCTCAGCATAAGCGTTGTTGCACCCAAAAATCTACCAGTAAAATTTCCAGGAATAAAAAATCCACAAATCGCACAAGACCTGGTAATTACAAGTGCTAAAATCGATACATCAAAGCAACAAAAATCAACAAAATACACTCTAAAACTCACGATTATTCCTTTCGACGATACAACCTTTCAAATTCCATCGTTTCCAATTATTGTTGGCAATAGCCTTTACAAATCCGACAGTCTCCAACTTACTGTTTTACCCATTGAAAAAGACTCCGCGCAACTGGCTAAAATCGATACAACACAGCTTATTAAAATTTTCGACGTCACAAAACCGCTTAAAGCTCCTTTGACACTCAAAGAACTATGGTTAAGGTTTAGATATTGGCTTTTGGCTTTATTGATTCTCATACTTCTATCACTTTTAGGCTATTATCTTTACAAAAAATACAAACAAGCAAAACAGAGCCGTCCAACTCTCGAGCCTCAATTAGAACCACATGAATTGGCTTTGGAACGTCTCGAACAGCTACGCGAACGAAAACTTTACCAGCAAGGCAAATACAAAGAATTTTACAGCGAACTATCTGAAATTTTACGACAATACGTTGAGCAACGTTACCATATCAATGCCCTTGAACTGACAACTTCAGAGCTTGAACTTTTGCTTAAAGCAGCGCAACTCTTTGACCAGGACTTATACCAGGGTTATATGCGAGTACTAAAAAATGCTGATCTGGTCAAATTCGCTAAATACATACCACACAACACAATCTGCCAGGCTGACCTGGACTTTGCTTTTGAATTTATTGAGAAAACAAAACCTGAACCCGAACCCGAAACAGAACCCGAAAACCAACAATCTGATAATCAAGAAAATACCGACACTCAAAACAAAAACGAAAATCCTGAGCAATGAACTTATTTGGCTACGACATAATGCACCCTGAGCGACTCTGGCTATTACTCTTACTACTGCCATTGATAGGCTGGTATATCTGGAAAAACTGGGACAAATGGGCGACTTTTAAATTTTCAACAATCGCACCTTTTAAGAACATACGCAGCATAAAGCATTATTTCCTGCATCTTTGCTTTATCCTGGAAATCATTGCTTTGAGTCTCTTAATCTTTGCTTTTGCACGTCCACGCCGGACTTTGACTAACGAATATCAAACGACCAGAGGAATTGACATAATCCTGGCTATCGACATCTCGCCAAGTATGCTGGCACAGGACTTTAGACCAAACCGTATCGAAGCTGCTAAAAACGTTGCAATACAATTTATCAACGGACGACCAAACGACAGAATCGGTGTCGTAGCTTTTGGAGGCGAAAGTTTTACAGTTGTGCCACTTACTTCTGACCATGCCACTGTCATAAATATGCTGCGAAAACTTCGTAATGGCCTTGTAGAAGACGGAACAGCAATTGGCCTGGGCCTGGCTAATGCCGTTGCAAGACTTAAAAACAGCAAAGCTAAAAGCAAAGTCATTATTCTACTTACTGACGGCGTGAATAACCGCGGAAATATAGACCCAATTACTGCAGCTAAAATCGCAGCAGCACTGGGAATAAAAGTCTATACCATTGGAATTGGTAGCAATACTTACGCCAATATACCAATACAAACGCCTTTAGGTGTTCAGTATCAAAGGGTTAAAGTCGATATCGATGAAGCCACGCTCCGGCAAATCGCACAAATCACTGGTGGCAAGTACTTTCGTGCAACCAATACTCGAAAATTAGTCGAGATTTACAAGCAAATCGATAAACTTGAAAAGACACGGTTTAAAGAACACCGCCTGGTGATTTACAAAGAAGAATTCCGCAAATTTACGTTTATTGCATTGATTTTAATACTCACAGCGCTGTTGTTGCGTAATACAGTCTTTCGTGTATTTCCGTAAATTTTAAACCTTAGCAATGATGTTTGAAAACTTAAGATTCGCACATATAAACCTGCTTTGGTGGCTGCTGATTGTACCGTTAATCTGGATTTTAACGTATATCTGGGCAGTTTTGCACAAACGTCGCATAAAAAAATTAGGCAATTTAGAGGTTATTCGCTCGCTTATGCCAGAATTTGCGCTTAATAAAAAAGTCTGGCGAAATATCTGGGTTAGTTTAGTTATAGCTTTGCTCATTATTGCGCTGGCACAGCCGCAAATTGGCTCTGAAAAAGGAACGCGTAAAGCTAAAGGCTCTGAAATCGTGATAGTTTTGGATATTTCGAACAGTATGCTGGCTCGAAAATCACCACGGGATATGTCGCGACTTGATTATGCTAAATTAGCTATTTACCGTCTGCTCAGTCAAATGCAAAATGACCAGGTAGCTTTAGTTATTTTCGCGGGTGACGCTGCTCTGGCTATTCCAATGACTAATGATTATGATGCTCTAAAGCTTTATGTATCAGACATTAATCCTTCGTATATCACACGTCAGGGTACGGCAATTTCCGATGCTCTAAGTTTAGCGATTAATGCTTTTACACCAAATCCAAATGTCAACAAAGCGATTATTCTTATTTCCGATGGAGAAAATCTGGCAGGTAAAGCAGATAATATGATTCAGCTGGCAAAGCAAAAAGGCATACGAATCTACACTGCGGGTGTTGGCTCACCACGTGGAAACCCGATTTATCTTTCGGATGGAAGGCCGCTCGAATATCACGGACAAATAGTCATTTCACGGCAAGATGTGCATTTTCTTAAAAATTTAGCTGCAAGTACTGGAGGGATTTACGTTGATATTACGAAAAATCCCGACGCCATTAAATACATTTACCAGAATATTCTCAAACACGCAACAGGCACAATTTCGGCATATACCCGTTACGATGAAATTTTCGATTATTTTGTAGGCGCAGCAATTTTCCTTATGTTTTTAGTACTAATAATGGTCGAACGCAGGAACCGCTGGATAAAACGGCTTAATTTATTCGAAAAAAATACACAAAGCTAATTTGTAGAATTTTTAAAACATGCTAAAAATGAAACAGTTCATCACAATTTTGACAATAATATTGCTCACTATCAATAGCTTTGCACAAATCGAAAATCATTACATCCGTCAAGGTAACCGTCAATACAAAAAGCATAATTACGCCCGTGCTGAAAGCAAATACAAAATCGCTTTAAACAAAAACCCTCGCTCCTACCCTGCACTTTTTAACCTTGGCTTAGCCCTTTATCGGCAGCACAACGATACCTCTGCTCTTGCCAGCTTTTTACAACTCTCGCGACGCGATACTACTGCACAACTTAAAGCAAAAACTTTTTACAACTTAGGCGATATTTTTACGAAAATTGCTCAAGACAGCCTTAAAAACAAACAACTTTCCGGCGCAATTAATAACCTGCAAAACGCTGTTAAAGCATTCAAATCTTCTGTAATTTTGAATCCACACAATTACCAGGCACGATACAACCTCTGGGTAACGAAAAAACTTTTAGACAGCCTCAAACAACAGCAGCAAAAACAACAGAAAAACAAACAAAATCAGAACAATAAAAACAACAAAAACAAGCAAAACAAGCAGAAAAACAACCAGAACAAACAGGGCAACAAAAACAAACAAAATCAAAATAAAAACAAGAACCAAAACCAAAAACAAAACCAGAACCAGAACAAAAACAACCAGCAAAACCAGAAACCCAATAACCAGAAAAACAAACAACAAAACCCTGGACTTAACCAGCAGGAAATAAATCGAATACTATCTGCAATCCAACAAGCAGACAAACAAACCCAGCGAAAAGCTATGAAGCGGCTAATGAATATAAAAACCCACGAACGAAAACTCAAACCATGGTAGCAGCTGCTTTCATCTGCTCAACTATTTCAATAGCCTCGACTGCTGGACGGACATCGTGAACCCGCAGTATATCAGCACCTTTGAGCAAAGCAATAGTATTTACGACTGTCGTGCCATTTAGCGCCTGTTCCGGTGTAATATTCAGTAGCCTGTAAATCATCGACTTGCGAGAGACGCCTACTAACAACGGCTCTTTAAACAAAGTCTTAAACTGCTCTAATCTCGACAAAATCTGGTAATTATGCTCAAGAGTTTTGCCAAAGCCAAAACCCGGGTCGATAATTACGTCATTGACATGTAATCCACGAAGCCGGTAAAGCCGCTCAGCAAAATACAGGATAATTTCCTGCATAACATCGTCGTAAGAAGGGTTCTTTTGCATAGTTTGCGGAGTGCCTTTTATGTGCATCAGCACATACGGGACATTGTATTTGGCGACAACATTATACATCTCAAAATCCTGTCCACCGCCCATAATGTCATTAATCATCTGGACATTAAAATCTTTAAGAACCTGCTCAGCTATTTTTGGACGAAACGTGTCCACTGAAATTATAGCATCAGGAAAATTCTCGCGAATTACGCTTAGGGCCATGTTCAAACGCCTAAGTTCCTCATGTTCAGGTATATCTTCAGCACCAGGTCGCGACGAATAAGCTCCTACGTCTATGATTTTTGCGCCCTGGTCAAGAATTTGCTTTGCTCGTTGCAAAATGGATTTTTGGTCGAAATAACGTCCTCCGTCAAAAAATGAATCAGGTGTGACATTCAGGATGCCCATTACAATTGGCTTGTTAAGCTCAACAATTTGTCCTCTGAAATTTATTGTTTTTTTTGCCATATAGCATTCAGTTGATTATTTTTGATACACAAAATTAAGATTAGTCCAAAATTTTTAAAATGAAAACAGAACAAGCTTTTGATAAAGTTATTGCCCATTGCCGAAAAATTTTTGAGAAAAAACTGCAGGATTACGGGCCAGCCTGGCGCATTCTGCGTCCGCAATCCCTCACAGACCAGTTGTATATAAAAGCTAATCGAATCAGGACAATACAGCTGACAGGAAAAGCAGAAATTAATGAAGACATTAGCAGTGAGTTTGTCGGTTTGATAAATTACTCGATCATTGCGCTGATACAATTGGATTTAGGCTTTGCCGATAAAGTTGACATCGACAATGAGAAGGCTCTGCAGTTGTATGATAAATTCGCCAACCAGGCCAAGCAGCTGATGATTAAAAAGAATCACGATTACGGAGAAGCATGGAAATTGATGCGAGTCAGTTCGCTGACTGATTTGATTTTAATGAAAATATTTAGAATTAAACAAATCGAAGACAATCAAGGACAAACTGTTATTTCCGAAGGAGTTGAAAACAATTATTTCGACATAATAAACTACTCTGTTTTTGCACTCATTAAGCTCAATAACTATTTAGAAGATGATTAAATCGTTTGTAAATATCTCTCGAATAATCGCTGGACTAACGCTAATTATTGTAAGTTTGTTTTTGGCAACCGATCCAATCGGTTGCGCATATTTTTTTCATGATATTATTAGTTTTCTGTCTAACAAGGAGTTAGCTGCAGTTTATATTTCTCTGGAACTTTTGTTTATTATCGTGGAATTTACAATTGGTATTGCATTGATATTTAGATTTTTAGTAGATTATGCTGTAAAAGCCAACTTAATTTTAAGTGTTTTTTATTTGTTAATTAGCTGGATTTTAGCGTTAAAAAACTTCAAACCCTCTCAAGTCTGTTATATTCCACATTTGCATTATAGTTCATGGCCAATTTTTTACATAACCCTTGTTTTTACGATTTTATCGCTAATTATTTATATTTTTCGAAAATACATAAAACCTGCACGTATAATACCCAAATACCAACTCAGTTGGAGTTTGACTGCGGCATTAGTTATTACTTTATTTGCGTTTTTCAACTACACGTTTATGCCGCCGTTTGATTTCTCGATTTTTAAACGTGGTGTTTGTTTAAAACAGGTTATTAGCCAGTCACAGACTCACGCCAAATACAAAGTCATACTTTATTACAAAAACCAAAACGACAACAAGATTTATAAGTTCACAGAAAATTCATTTCCCTGGAAAGATACAGCCAACTGGGTTTGGGTTAAAACACAAGTTGTCCCACTAAAAACAAAACATTTGCCAAATACTTGTAACTTCCACATAATCAATCAATTGAATCAAGACATAACCGATTCGATTTTATCGTTGCGCTCACCAGTTTTATTGATAATTGCAGATGATTTAAGCAAAACTTCTTTACATGGATTTTTAAAAATCTTAAAATTTGCCCGTACATTCACAGACCAATATTTCCCTGTTGCTTATTGCTTAACATCATCGCCACAGCCTCAAATCGATAGTATAGTACAACTTACAGGAGCTTATGACCTGGAATTTTGCCATACTCCTTCGATAATTTTAAAACAAATGTCACGTTCAAATCCTGGAATAATTATCCTTAAAGACGGTCAAATCCTGGTCAAAGCCAATTACAACACTTTACCAAAACTCAAACGACACAATTACTACATGATAAATACCCATTGCCAATGAAAAAAGCCGTTCTTTACATAATCTTTACTTTTGTTTATGTTTTTGCTTCAAAAGCCCAACAGATGTCGAATATTGTTTTTTTCGACGATTTTTCTCAAAACCACACGTACTGGGACGTACCTAAAAAGAAAGGCTCTTATGCCTATGTTAAAAACGGTAAATATTATATCAAAAGTTCGCCAAAAGACAAAATCTTTGCTGTCGAAAGCCAGATTTTTATCGATTACCTCAAAAATTTCGCAATAGAAACTTCAGTTAAATACATCTCTGGACCTAAAAACCACGGCTTTGGTATCATTTTTGGCTCTCGTGGTGTCGATGTGGGATATTATTTTTTAATCACTAAAAATCAATACTTTTCAATCGGTGCGCAAATTAACAAAACTTATATCCCTTTCAAAAAATGGACAAAATCAGCACTTATTAAGCCAAACGATTTTAATATCCTGCGCGTTGAAAAAAACGGAACAGTTTTATACTTTTACATTAACGGAAAGCCTGTTTTCTCAACACAATTCATACGAGTTTTCGGTCAATTTCACGGATTTGCTTTGCAGAGCAACCTGTTGATTGCTGCTGATTATTTCCAGATTACCACCGAAAACCATCAGATCAATCTGGCTAAAAACGTTCCATTTACATCTAAGCGTATTCGCCTGTCAAAAAACGTCAATACAATTTACTCTGAAATTGCTCCAGTCATTTCTCCAGATGGACAGACTCTTTATTTTGGACGAATTTACGACCCTCGCAATTACGGTAAAAAACACGAATGTGACATCTGGTACAGCAAACGGCAACCCGACGGAACTTGGGGACCTGCTATCCATGCTCCTAAACCTTTAAACAACGACGGAGTAAACGCTGTTATTACTGTCACACCCGACGGTAACGCTTTGGTACTCGAAGGCTTGTACAACCCTGACGGCTCTTTCAAAAGCAAACAAGGCATCTCAATATCCTACAGGACAAAAAACGGCTGGTCGGTTCCTAAACCTATAAAAATCAAAAACTTCTATAACAAAAACATATACGAAACCTACTGTCTTAGCAACGACCAATCTGTGCTTATCATGTCAATCGAACGCGATGACACTTACGGAGACTTAGACCTTTACGTAAGCTTTAGACAACCTGACGGTACATACAGCGAACCCAAAAACCTCGGCCCTATAGTCAATACTTTTGCATCTGAAAGCACACCATTTCTTGCCTCTGACGGAAAAACTTTATACTTCTCTTCAAACGGACATCCAGGTTACGGAAGCCACGACATATTTGTAACCCGCCGATTAGACGACACATGGACAAACTGGACAAAACCCAAAAATTTAGGCCCTCTTATCAACACTTACGACTGGGACACCTACCTCTCAATCCCGGCTAAAGGAGATTATGCTTATTTTAGCTCTACTTACAACTCAATCGGAAACGAAGACATCTTCAAAATCAAGTTAGACACTAACCTGCAACCCGAACCTGTTATCTTAGTCTTTGGTAAAGTCATCAATTACGAAACCAACGAACCTGTCGCTGCAACTATTTACTGGACAGACTTAGAAACTAACAAACAAGTAGGCATTGCTCGCTCCAATCCCACTACCGGCGAATACAAAATTACTTTGCCATTCGGAAAAATCTACGGACTCAAGGCACAAGCTGATAACTTTATTGCACAAAGCGACAACTTAGACCTCAGAAATATGCCTAAAAGCTATTCCGAGATAAAGCGCGATTTATACCTATTTCCTCTTAAACCGAACCAAACAATCAAACTTAACAATGTCTTTTTCGAAAAAGCTCAACCTACTCTTATGCCCGAATCTTACCCGGAATTAGACCGGCTCGTAAAACTCATGAAAAGCTATCCGTCAATGGTTATCGAACTGGACGGACATACCGATTACCGCGGCGACCCTAAACTGCTTTTCGAACTTTCGCAAAAACGCGTCGAAACTGTAAAAAAATACCTTGTAGAGCATGGCATTTCGCCTAACCGCATTAAAACCAAAGCTTTCGGCGGAAAATACCCGGTTTACAGGGGCAATAAAGAAGAGCTACATAAGCTTAACCGTCGAGTCGAATTCAAAATCCTAAAAATTTAAGCATGCTCAAAATCCTGGACAGATACATAATTCGTAAATTTCTCAGCACTTTTTTCATCTCGATAATTTTGATTATCGCAATTGCAATTGTTATTGATTTGTCCGAACATCTGACTAAATTTTTGGATAATCATGTGCCTTTAAATCTGATAATTTTTGAGTACTACGCCAATTTTGTACCGTATTACACTAATTTGTTTTTGTTTTTGTTTGTGTTTATTTCTGTGATTTTTTTCACGTCTAAAATGGCAGCAAAGAACGAAATCACAGCGATTTTGACATCTGGCATTAGCTTTTTTAGACTGCTTCTGCCCTATTTTTATGCGAGTTTTGTAATTGCTGCTTTATCCTGGTATTTAGGCAATTTCGTTATTCCTCCGGCTAATAAGAAATTAGTTAAGTTCGAAAATAAATATTTTTACAAGACAAGTCCGTATTCAAGCCGAAACATCCATAAGCAAATTCAACACGGAGTATTTTTGTACATACAATATTTTGACAGTCGAAACAACGTAGCACATATCTTTTCAATCGAAAAATTCGTTCACAATAGGCTGAAGTCCAAACTCTTTGCTAAATATGCAAGATGGGATTCCGTGAAAGGCAAATGGATTGTATATGATTACTTTATTCGCAATTACCACAAGACTTATGATGATTTAAAATTCGGACGAAGTATTGACACAGCAATAAACATTGTACCCAAGGACCTGGAAAGCAAGCAAATAGATATTACTACGCTGAATTTGCCTCAGTTAAAAGAATTTATCAAAGAAGAAAGATTGCGTGGCTCTGAAAACATAAATAATTATTTGCTCGAAATGTACAAACGCACGGCTTATCCTTTCTCGACGTTCATACTGGTATTTTTAGGAGTCACAATCTCTTCGAAAAAGCAAAAGGGCGGCACTGGACTAAACATTGGTATTGGTCTGACATTAAGTTTTGCTTATATCTTTTTAATGCAGGTTTCCGACCAATTTTCCATCAAAGGAGGCATGAACCCACTTTTAGCTGTTTGGTTGCCTAACATCATTTTCACAATAATTGCGATCATATCGTATTTTATCTTTGCACCTAAATAATTTTCGTAATGCGAAAGGCTTTAATTGTTATAGTTTTCACACATTTGCTTAATATTTTGCATGCTCAAAAAGATTTAGATATGTTCCCTAAGCCGCATCCATGGCGTGGGAACAATCAATTTTTGAATTATGTGCTAAAAAAATATCCTATTGCTGATACGATTTATTTTAAAATCCCGCTGACTTTCTGGATTTATACTGATAAAAACGGATTTGGCCCTGGACCGGTGCAAATTAAGCAGCAAATCAAAATGCTTAATAAATTCTTCAATCAGTACAATCACACAGGACTTTACTTCTATGTTGCTAAAATTAATTTCGTTAAAAACCGACGTCACCTAACAATGGGCTATTTTTTCGAAAATTTCTTCACCACAACAAAATACCACATACCTGGCACAGTGAACATTCATCTGGTTCGAAATATCAAAATTTTTTCAAAAAACAATAACATTGGCGGAACATATAACTCTCTCACGCAAGCCCTGATTATTACAACTTCGAATTTTCCAACGGGCCTGGCACACGAAATGGGGCATTACTTCGGACTTTTACACCCACACCGCAACTGGAACCGGGGCAAACTTTTTGCCGAATCAGTTAGCCGCACACGGACTGTGCCTTTATCGCACAAACGCAATTGCGAAGTACGTGGCGACTATCTCTGCGATACACAAGCCCAGCCAGATTTGTCTTTATTTTGCGATGAAAATTGCAATTACATTGGACATATTACTGACCCATGGCATCAACCTTATCACCCTGATACTGACAACATTATGTCATACTTCAAAAACAAGCATTGCCGCAAGCATTTCACTCGTATGCAAATCGCTGTTATGCTTTACAATGTCACCATTAACCAATATGCAAAATTCTGGCGAAACATCCCGCAAAACAACAAATTTTTCCCTGATAAATACGAACCCGACAATTACCCTCAAATCGCAACACTGCTGCTGCCCGAGCAGGAACAATACCACAATTTTAACTGCTTACCCACAGGCAAAGAAACATTGTTCGACACCCAGGATTTTTTCAAAATAAACTTTGTAAAAAAAGGTCTAACTTTCATTAAAATCTCAAAAGCCAAAAACCTGTTTCCTCAACTTAAACTCACCATTTACGATAATTTCTTAGTGCCAATTTTTACCCGGTACATTACGGACCCAACGATTATCAAACTACCTGATTTAGAACCAAATATCTATTACATTAAAATCCAGCAAATTAACCGTCCAAAAACCTGCAACCTTTACGATTACAAAATAAAATTAACTGTTTACTAACGAAGTTTTTATAAATTTACCATGTATGCTATTTTTTTTGTATTATTGCAAAACGAATTGTTAAAACTTTAGGGACATGAAAAAATTTGAATACAAAGACTTAAAAGATACTCGCTCAGGTTTTGGCGAAGGATTATACCAATTAGGTCAAACAAATCCTGACGTAGTAGCACTATGCGCTGACCTGACTGGCTCACTTAAAATGACCAAATTTGCTGAAAACTATCCGGATAGATTCTTCGAGGTCGGAATTGCTGAGGCTAATATGATGGGAATTGCCTCTGGTCTGGCTACATCTGGCAAAATACCTTTTGCTGGCACTTTTGCTGTATTTGCTGCTGGACGTGCTTACGACCAGGTCCGACTCACAATCGCATACTCAAATAAAAACGTTAAAATCGCTGCATCTCACGCAGGAGTAACTGTCGGCGAAGACGGCGCAAGCCATCAAATGTTAGAAGACATCGCACTTATGCGTGCATTACCCAACATGACAGTAATTAACCCTTGCGATTTCAACCAGACAAAAGCTGCTACTCTGGCTGTGGCTGAATATTACGGACCTGTTTATCTGCGCTTTGGCCGTCCTAAAGTACCTAATTTTACTGACGAAAATCAAAAATTCGAAATTGGCAAAGCTATCCTGCTGTCTCCAGGCTCAGACGTGACAATCTTTGCTACTGGCCATCTGGTCTGGAAAGCCCTTAAAGCTGCTGAACAATTAGAACAAGAAGGAATTTCTGCTGAAGTCATCAACATTCACACAATTAAACCTCTTGATATCGAAGCCATTTTAGAATCTGCCAACAAAACCCGTGCTGTGGTTACAGCCGAGGAACATTCAATCCACGGCGGGCTGGGCGATGCTATCGCTCAAGTGCTGGCTCACCGGCTTCCAGTTCCTATGCAGTACGTCGCTGTTAAAGACGTATTCGGCGAAAGCGGTAAAGCCGACGAACTGATGAAAAAATATGGGCTGGAAACCGAAAACATAATTCAAGCTGTTAAACAAGTTCTAAAATACAAACATCGATAATGTTCCTTACCCTTCAACAAATAATGGAAAATAAAAATATCTGGATCGCTGAAACAAAAGACCCAAAAGTAGCTGTAGAATATTTAAGATACTGCGAAAAAGAGCGAGATAATGAACATGACCCTGACGAAGTTTTAGAAAAAGCCCAAAAACTATTTACTAACGAGCTTACTTTAGACCAGAAAAAGGAACTTATTGCTCTTATTGCAGCTGTAGAAGATATAGAAGCCAACAATATTCTCAAAAAATACAACGAAAATCCTGATCCGCAATTAGAAGACTGGGCTTCAATTGCTTTGCAGGAGAATGAAACTCGTCTGAAAAGCATAATTCTTGGCGAACCTCAAATTCTT
>WFZV01000037.1 GCA_015489395.1 Bacteroidales bacterium | reverse complement strand
TTTCACATCACTTAATTAATAAAAATTTTAAACAATTCTTTGTAATATTTAAGTTTAAACAAACTAATCAAATATAAAGGGACATAGAACATTATGATAGCAGGGAAAATTCAATTTAAAAACCAAAAAACAATTTATGCTATAATTTATGGACACGAACATTTTTTCCCTCCTCACGCTATATTTTCCTATAATAAAAAAGATGGAAAACCAGGTATTAAAATAGACTTAGAAAAATTAGTTACTATGAAAAAACTTAACGGAGGGTTAGCCCAAAAAACAGAAAAACAAATATTGGCTTATCTGGGAAAAAATCCTAAATTTGTTGAAAAGCTCATTAAAATTTTCAGGGTACTAAATCCTCACTTATATGCAAACAGACGCAGATGATATTTTAAAATATAAAATCTTCGAAGACTTTATTCTTATTTTATTTGGTAATGGTACCTTAAGAAAATTGGATAAAAACAGCTTGTACAATCCCAATGATCCTCATTCCCTGCAAATCATTAAAGACAATATCTGGAAAACTGCTAAAGCCACTCGCGGAGCTATTTACTGGCGAGGTTATAAAGTCCTCGGACAGCCTTATGCAATTAGCTCAGAAACAGCTTATAAACTAAGCAAACCTATTGTTAAAAAGGAACTTTTTTACATTCTTCAACGACTACAAAACAAAATCCAAAAAAATAAAATCGAAAAAATAATTAAAGACGCACTGTAAGCATATCCTCCCTACTCAAAAAATTCATCAGCAAAATTGACTAAATAAACTTCTGCTGTAGCACGGGTTAAAGCTGTGTAAAGCCAACGAAAATACTCAGTATCAACCCTATCCGGCGAAAAATAAGTCTGGTCGATAAAAACTGTATTCCACTGCCCACCTTGCGCTTTGTGGCATGTTACTGCGTAAGCAAACTTTATTTGTAAAGCATTAAAATATTCATTGCGCTTGGTTTTTATCAGCCGCTGATAAGATGATTTTATATCGCTGTAATCCTCCATCACACGGTTAAAAAACTCCTTATATTCTTCATAACTCAACGACGGAGCGTCCAGCTCCAGAGTATCCAACATCACAATAGCATCAATGCTGTCCTCATAATCTTCTAATTCCAGCTCCACTCGCGCAAAACTTCTGTCATAAAGCTTGCGGAAGGAGTAAATACGGCTTACGCGTGCAATATCACCATTAGCCAGAAAAAACACCCTCTTATCACCCCAAAAATAGTTATTCTTCACTATCATAACCCGGTCATCAACGCTCAACATCTCTTCACGGAACAAAATCCGCGAACGTATTCCGGCATTATACCTATTTGCCATACGATTTGACCGTGTTATAACAAGAGTTTGTTCGATTCCAACTTTATTATAGACATGTTCCAGGGCTTCAGACACTTCAGCGCCACTTATGCGATGAATATCTTTAAATCCATTTAGCCGTAATTTGGGCGGACTCTGCGTTTTGCCTTCTGCTAATAAATTACGCAAAAGAGTTGCATTATAAAGTACGCCGGAAGTCTGCTTTTGACGTGCCACTTGCGTTAAATGCGACCGGTAAACAGTAAAACCTTCCATTTCGTAAAACTCAGGGTCTAAGGCCGGTGAAAGGCTCAGTCCGACTGGCGGTAATTGCGCTGTATCGCCAACTACAATTAATTTGCTGCCCGGTCCAGAATACACGTAATCCAGCAAATCATTCAACAGCTGCCCACTGCCAAATTTGGAACCTCCACCAGGTTGGTTACTTATCATGGAAGCTTCATCTACGATAAAAACCGTATTTTTCGACTTATTCGGTGCAAGCACAAAGCCTGAAAAAATATCTTTTGACGATATGGGCTTATAAATCCTGCGATGTATTGTAAACGCCTGTTTTCTGGCATATTTACTTAATACTTTTGCTGCCCGGCCTGTAGGCGCCATCAAAACAGTATTACGTCCAAAAACACGCAATGCTCGCACCAGAGCTGCCATTAAACTGGTTTTGCCCGTACCGGCATAACCCGTCAAAATAAAAACTGCTCGTGATGGCTCAGCTAAAAACTGTTCGATTTTACGGATAGTTGCCTGTTGTTCTATGTTAGGCTCGTAGGGCAGATATTTTTTTACAAGTTCGCTAAAATTTTGTCCCATTGTCCTGCTAAAATGTTGTCGTTTGATAGCCCAGATACTTGTTGATTACAACTGGAAATTGCGAAAGTAGATTATTTACCTCTTCTACGTCAAATTCTGTTAAAGCCGATTCAAGCTTCTTTGCATATTGCTCCAGATCGCGTAAGTTGAATTTTTTAGCTACCTGCAACATACGTTCGATAAAGCTTTTAAGGATAATAAAAGACAGGACTCGCTGCAAATTCTGGTAAATCGGTATTAATTCCTTCTCAATTGTGCTTTCCAGGTCTTTGTAATATTTCTCTCGGGCTTGTTGTCCGCTTTGTTGCGTATCGAAACTAACTTCAGCTTGTTTGCCTTCGCTCACTGGCACAGGCACCTGGCTAATTATCACCAGCGCATTATTTTTCTGGTCCGGAACTATTCGTGCCAAAAGCTGTACGCCTTTTGAACTGGTAAAGTAGAATTTTCTTATTTTTTTTCGTTTAATTGCAAGTTCAAGTTCATTAAAAAACATTTCAACAGTATGTTTGGGCAGTAAATCTGTAATATTTTCAACACCATGCTCTTTTTCAGGCGAATGAGGAAGGTGGGCTTCAAGTATTTTGCCTTTGTCATTGACCAAAATTAAACTATCGGGCATTAGCTCAAGCAACTTCTGCTTACGTAAAATGCGATTTTCGTATAATTCCTCTGCTTTTTTGCGTTGTGTAATGTCCTGTACAATAACTATTGCACTTTTTATGACCTGGTCGCCTCTGGTGAAAAAATACGGCTTAATTGATAACGACACGTAAACAATTCCCTGAGTAGTAAGGGTTTGTATTTGTTCGTTGTAAATCTCCTGCTCTTTTTCAATAGCTTTACGGAAAATACTGATTGTATTACGGTCAAAAATCTTGTCTAATGGCTGGTTAATTATTTTTTTTCTTGGTACGTGAAAAATTTCGGCAAATCTATCGTTAGCATCGATTATTACTAAATTTTCGTCATATTGCATGATACCCACTGGCGTCTTACGAAACAGCAAACGGTAACGTTCTTCGCTGTTTTTAAGCTCTTGCTCTGTCTTTTTACGCATCTCAATCTCGTCCATCAACATGATATTAGTATTCTCCAATAGCCTCGTAGTTCTAACTTTTTCCCTAAACCTGCGGATTAAGAAAATTACAAATAGAACGATTAAAACAATGATTATCAGGATGTAAATCAAGCTCCTACGATACAATTCCTTGTCTTTAAGCAACCGCTCTTTCTCGGTTTGCATTTTCAAAAGCTCAATCTGTCGCTCTTTGTTCTGGGTCTCAAGGTTCATCTGAAACGATGAGAAATGCTGCTGTTTTTTCTGTTCGTAAAGCTGAATAAGGCTCTGTGCATATAATTGATAAAATTTCGAGGATTGCCGGTATTGCTTTAAATTCGTATAACAATCTGCCAATAATTTATAGGCTTTGCTCAAAACATCGTAATAATTAAACATTTGTGAAATTGACACTGACTTTTTGGCAAGCTCTATTGCCTGTTTGTACTTGCCTTGTTCTTCTTTAACCAGAGCTTTCAAATAATAAATATCTGCTAAATATTCGTGGTTTTGGATTTTCTTGTAAATGGCTAAAGCTTTGTTCAAATTCTGCTCTGCCAGTTCATAATTGCCCAATTCCAGATAATTCTTCGCCATCAAAACATAGCTCTTCCCTGCGAAAATTTTATTATTCTTCTTTAAAAAATAACTCAAAGCCCTGTTAAGATAAACCAACGAACTATCATACTCGCCAAGCTGGTAAAAGGCTTGTGCAAGATGGAAGGTGGTTTTTGCAACTTCGTCTTTTAAATTAAGTTTATTGAGTAAACTAATGGACTGCTTAAAATAACTAATCGCCAGCTGCTCATCAGTCGATAAATTTGCCAAACCCAAATATTGCAAAGTCGTTGCCACACCAAACGTATCGCGCAGTCGCTGAAATATGCCATAAGCCTGTTTGAATTTCGATTCAGCAATATCTGCAATATCCTGTTGAAGATACGCACGGCCTATATTTACCAATGTGTAACCTATTTTCGAGCTATCTCCGTATTTCAGATAAATTTCATAAGCCTTAAAAAATGCTTCTGTTGCCATAAAATAGGTCTTCTGGGCTAAATAACAGTTTCCCATATCATTATAAGTCTGTGCAAGCAACAGGCTATCACCCAATTTCGAAGCTTCTTGATTTGCCATTGCAGCATACTGCGACGCTGTCAAAGGATTCACATCAACCCAATAATAAACCAGTTTCCGTAACACCTCAATCGCTTCTCGCTCACGGCCAGAGTCCTTCAACCTCTGATAAACATTAAACAAAGAATCCAGATTTTGCGAAAAACCCAGGAAAAACGTAAAAAGCAACAAATATGTAACGACTATTCTCTTCATAAACATTTTGACCTTTACAATAACAAACTTATACAAAAAAAAGCTTTTCTAAAAACCCTGCAAACAGGACAAAATTAAAAATTATCACAAGTTATAAACGCATAACACCATGATATTCAGCAAACTCTAAAGATTCAAAAATCAATATCACGAAAAATTTATACCATAGCTCAAGCAGCTAATTTTCACTCACATCCAGAAATATAACAATTTGCTGTCTAAAAACAGCAACTATAAACATCGAAAATCGGACCAGAACTGCACAATCCAGGCAGGAAAATGCTCAAAACCTACTAATTTTCGAAAAAATTTTCTTTTACAATTCCTCTTAAATTCATACCTACCTGTGTTGCTGCCTTTTAAATGACTTTTTAAGCATTACTAATATCATACAAAATCCCCAAAACAGCTATTACAACAAAAACTCCGGCAAATTACGCATTCCCATTCCTTTTTCATACCACTTTTTCTTTACGCTACCCAAAATTCTAAAAACCTGCCATCATGGTAAAAGCATCGGTGTTACACCTACTTACCAAATCGGCGATAAACAAGGAGGCTGTCCAAACTGAGTTTGGACAGCCTCCAAATCGTACATACAACCTTATTTGGTCAAAATCACTTATTTGTCGGGTTTGGCGTCTGAGTGGTATCCTGACGCATTTTAACAGCATACGGATTTTTCAAAACTTTAGCCTCAACACGACGGTTCAAAGCGCGGCCTTCTTCTGTAGTATTCGGTGCAATCGGCTTTGTAGGACCATAACCTTTTGCAACAAGACTTTCGGGCGGAACACCCTGTGCTATCAAATACTGTACTACTGCCTCTGCACGGCGTTTGGACAATTTCATGTTGTATTGGAACGAACCAATATTGTCGGTGTGACCAGAAATTTCCACAACTATGCCCGGATATTGCTTTAAGATTTTAGCCAAACGATTCAACTCTGGATAAGACTCCGGCTTCAAAGTTGCGCTGTTAAAGTCAAAGAACACATTACGTAAAACAACTTTTGAACCAGGGTCCATTGGCATTAATTGTACGTTCTTAACTATCTCTTGATAGCCCTGTGTAGCTGGAATGTTGAAATTCTCTGAATAAAACATGTGTCCGGGTGCATTGACCGACATGCCATAATCTTTTCCTGATGGCAGCATAACCATGTATTCGCCAGTAGTAGCATTAGTCTTGATTTTCTGTATCACTTTTTGAGTTGAATTATCAACTATTTCGATCGTTGCATCAAGTGGCTTATTGGTACCATATTCGGTAACAACACCCTTGACTACAGTCAGTCGCATCATCTTAATCGGCACAGGTGGCTCTAAAGTAATCTCATTAACCGGACGAGCCAGGAAAGCAATTAACTGGTCTTTAGAGTCTTCCGTTAATAATGGCTTAGGTGTATAGAAGAAAAATTCGAAAATATCATAGCCTCCGTAAGAACTGTCCTGCGTGTTTGAAGTGAAATAACCTGTTCGTCCATCTTTATTGACAAAGATAAATACATCATCGCCAGGAGTATTGATACCATAGCCTAAATTTTCAGGTTTTGACCAACGTCCATCTGGCAAACGGTACGAACGAAAGATATCGTAGCCTCCCATTGAATTATGACCTTTTGACGAAAAATACAGCACACTGTCGTTTTGTGTTAAAAATACGCCCTCCTCATCATAAGGTGTGTTAATCACATCACCTAAATTCTTTGGTCGCGTCCATCCCAAAATAGGATCACGACGGGTGTACCAGATATCTTTTCCGCCTTTTCCTCCTGGACGGTCGCTTACAAAATAAACATAATTCGAATCATGTGAAAAGGTCAGGGTTGACTCAAAATTGTATTTTCTGTTGATTTTATGTATTACTTCTCTGGGCCGCTTCCAGCGATCGATATCTTTTCGTGAGGTTATGTAGAATGTACCTTTGCCAGTACCACGACGAATAATCATCTGATTTCCGTGAGGGTCTATTGCAATTATAGCATCATTGCCCCATGTATTAATTCTTTTTACAAATAAAGCTGCTGGATGCCATTTGCCTAATTTGTATGATGTGTAATAAATATCCTCGTAATAATCATTGTTAACGTAACGGTTACGGTGTTTGTTAAACTTAGAAGGGCGACGTGAGGTAAAATAAACAATCGAATCATACGGAGCAAACACTGGTGCATATTCATCGTAAGGGGTATTTATGCCTTTGCCCATGTTACCTATAATGACATAAGCAGGCTTTTTCTTAAGCTCTATTCCGTTTTTGCATTGCTCGATATAATGATTTACCTGTGCAATTAATTTTTGATTTTTAGCAGAATCAATCAGCGATTTATACAGGTTAAACTCATCAATTGCATCCTCAAATCTGCTATTTAGATGGTAAACACGCCCCAGCCAGAGATGGATATCTGGCGTAACATTGGGATCAAGATTAAAAGCAGCTTCAATAAATTTTAAAGCACTGTCTTTTCTGTATAAAAAATAATAACTTACACCTAACTCATAATTTAATACAGCATAATCTGGATTGTATTTGTAAGCTTTGAGCAAATGCTCAACTGCTAATTGATAACTTCCATGTTTATTTTGTTTAAAATAACAATGTCCCCGACGTAATTCTTTCCATGCCTGCGAAAAACCTGCATCTGTTACTTTAAAAACATCCCTATCAAGACGAGGCTTATAAGGCTTTTGTCCATTAATATTACTTGAAAGAATTAAGAAAATTATAATCAAAAAATAACTTATTTGTTTCATTTTTCAACTTGATTTTGGGTGTTGTTTTTGAGCATAAGTTTATACAAATATTAGAAAAAAAAACTTTAAAGGCAAGCACTTATTATTTAACTTTCTGTTTTTGTTAATATTTCTATTTTTTAGGTGCAAATGGTGTAACTTTTCTTATTACGTAATTTTTGGTTAAATTTCCTTTTTTGTATTCCTCGTAAAT
>WFZV01000036.1 GCA_015489395.1 Bacteroidales bacterium | reverse complement strand
TCCCATCTGTGGCAAATAAAATAGCTTTAAAACACAAACAGCGTATAAGCTTTGTCTCAGCTGTTTTCGACAATAAAATACTTTTAAAATTAGGCGATACATTAGTCATAACTGACAGAAATTTTAACATACTTAAAACCAAAACCGACCCAGACTACTTTTACAATGACATAAACGCCTTAACTTCCAATTCCAGGTATATCTACGTAAATTTTAGCACATTAGGTATATTTGTTTTAGACACAAATCTCAACATCATCTATCACTTAACAAAAGAATCTGGACTTTTAGTTAACTCAGTTTACAGTCTGTTTTTAGACTCATACCAAAACTTATGGGTAGCTTCCGACTTTGGTTTAAACTACGTCGTTCTGAACACACCATACTCATACTTAGACAAATCAGTAGATTACACCAGAAACGTTTATAACATCTTTTTCCAGGATAAATTAATAACAGGACAGGCAAACTTAATTCGCTATATTCCACTAAAAGAATTATTTGACCCTTTAAAAGCCTATAAAAAAGCTTATTTAATTAAAGGCAGCTATGGTCAAACATGGGATTACCTGATTTTAGACACAAATCTTTTTATTAGCGCAAACCCTGATTTGATAAAAATCGATAAAAATCTGAGAATAAGCTATCTACCAGTTAATTACGTAAACGTCTGGAGATTCGCACGTCTAAGTCCTACAATTGTTTTAATGGCAGCAGACGATGGACTTTACGCGGCTAAAATAAAAAACAATAACCTGGTCAATATTCATAAAATCAAGTCTATACCTATAAATTTACGAGATGTTTTAGTAAGCAAAAACCATCAAGTCTGGATGTTAGGCTATACTGACCATTTGGCCGTTTTGCGTGCTGTTGTAGATACTCTGAACGATACTTTAAAAATTGTCAGAGCTTACGACGAAAATCGCGGGGTTAATCTTCATAAATACATCTGGATAACTTATGATCCTTTTACGGATGGCATTTTTATTGATAACGAAAATATTATAAAAAAATATGACCCAAAAACCGATAAATTTTATCCATACAACCAGATAAACAAATACTTTAAAGGAAAAGCCATCTACCTTATAGGTGTCGATAGCCTGGGTAATCTATGGGTTAATGTTGTTGATTTTAAACAAATCCCCGGTTTAAAATATCGAATTTACTTATTTAAACGAGAAAACGGAAAGCTTATTTTTAACAAATATTCATCAAATACTCTTGTTTATCGAGACTATGCAGGTGGTGTGTCAACTCTCAAAAATCGCTACGTCTTTTTGACAACCACAAAAGGTCCGGTAATCTACGATTACAATTTTCCATTTAATATAAAACTACATAAACCAAGAGTTTATCTCAAACGAATTACTTTTTCTTCGAATGACTCCATACTCTGGAACGGAAATACTTTAATCGGCAAAAAACTCACATCAAGCCCTCCTAAAAACCTTAAAATCGATTATAAAAACAACGGACTTATATTCTACGTTGCTGCTCCATTTTACGAAAATCCAGAATTACTTAAATTTTCATACTATTTAAAAGGTTTTGATAAAAAATGGTCTGCCTGGACAACTGATCACAAAAAAGTTTATTCTTTTCTCAAAGAAGGCACTTATACTTTCATGGTTAAAGTGAGAAATATTTACGACTTAGAATCTGAAACATTTTCTTATACTTTTACAATCTTACCTCCCTGGTACAGAACCAATTGGGCTTATGCTGGCTACGCACTTTTACTAATTGGACTTATTTATTTTTCAGCTCACTTCTATTCATACAATCTCCGCAAGAAAAATGAACGATTAGAGCAAATTATCAGAGAAAGAACCAGAGAAATCGAAATGAAAAATATCGAACTGGAACAACAAAAAGAAGAAATCCAAACCCAGGCTGAAGAACTGGCAGATATCAACAGAGAACTGGAAAAACTTTCTCTTATCGTTCAAAAAACAGACAATGCTGTCTTGCTTACTGACGAAAAAGGCAACTTTATCTGGGTTAACCCTGCTTTTACAAAAATCTTCGGTTATACCCTGGAAGAACTTATCACACAGGTCAGTCCTAATATTATTAGCAAAAATACACCAGAAAGAATCAAACAAATTATCCATAAATGTATTTCCGAACGAAAAACCGTTGAATACGAAAACTCTTTTAAAACTAAATATGGCGATAAAATCTGGGTTCACACTACTCTAACCCCTATTGTAAACGAAGAAAATCAAATTACTGGCCTCATCGCTATCGACTCTGACATTACAAAACTCAAAGAAGCTGAGGAAAAAATCAGACTCCAAAACGAAAACATTAAAGGCAGTATATACTATGCCCAAGTCATACAAAAAAGCATTTTACCTTTAGAACAGGAAATAAAAGCTTATTTCGATACTTTCGTACTTTACATCCCACGCGACATTGTATCTGGCGACTTCTATTGGCTAAGCAAAAAATTTAAAAACATCTCCGGACAAAAACCTCAAAACTGCCAGGTACAAAACAAAAACCTAAATATTAACGAATACATCTTTTTCGCTGTCGTAGATTGCACCGGTCATGGCGTACCTGGTGCATTCATGTCGCTAATCGGAAACCGTGCTTTAGAAAACATTGTTAACCAAAAACTTATCCACGACCCTAAACGCATTTTAGATCAAATGGACAAAAGCCTGGCTGAAACATTTAAACATACCGAAGAAAACTACCGCGACGGAATGGTCGTGTCTCTTTGCAAATTCGAAAAAATCTGCATCGACAACCAGCCTGTTATTAAAGTTACTTTCTCTGGTGCTAAATTAGATATACTCCACTATGTCGCTAAACGCCATACTATTCTGGAATACAAAGGAGTTAGACGTGCCATAGGTCAAAACCTCAACAAAAATCTTAACTTCAAAAATTATACTTTCTACGCTAAACAAAATGACATCATTTACCTTTACACAGACGGCTACAAAGACCAAAATAATGTCCAACGCAACAGAATCGGCATTCACAAATTCAAACAACTTCTTATCAAAAATTCAGACAAACCTTTATCTGAAGTCAAACAAATCCTCGAGGACTTCCTTTATTCCTGGATGAAAGGCTCTGAACAACGT
>WFZV01000035.1 GCA_015489395.1 Bacteroidales bacterium | reverse complement strand
AATTTACATTTGTATTCGAAACAAGCTTTGAAAAACAAAAAATAACAAACAGTTATGAAAAAAACAGTTATTAAAATTTTAACAATTGCGCTGATCTTTGCATTGGGAGGCTGCGCAAGCTTACAAAAAATGGTCAAGAATGCGAACCAAATCAAGTATGACGTTACGCCGAATCCTTTAGAAATGCACGCAGGTAAAGTGCCAATGTCTTTCACAGTTACTTTCCCTGCTAAATATTTTGTCAAAAAAGCTTATTTGGTCGTTACTCCATATTTAGTTTCTGATATTGACGGCGAAAGTGAAGTAGCTTTCCGTAGCCAGACATTCCAGGGCGAAAAAGTTAAAGACAACAACCCAATTATCAATTACAAAGAAGGTGGTTCGTTCCACTACAGTGACACTATCGCTTATCAGCCTATTTATCGTCGTTCGCACTTAGAATTACGTATGAACGTTAGCAAAGGTGCTACAGGTAAAAAGCTGACTGTTGCTACTGTTCGCTTGGCTGAAGGTATTATTACAACACCAGAATTGGTTGACGATGGTCTTTTAGTTGACAATGGTGCTGTTACAACTGGCAACGGACAAAAGAAAGGTTTATTAGCTACTGTTACTCCTACTGTTGCTAAGCCACAACCACGCGAAATTCAACAAAATTTAACCCTCTATTATCCAATTCAGCAGTCTTATCTGCCTAAGAAAGAACAAAGAAAACCTGAAGTCGATACATTCTTGAACAAATTCGAACAATTCAAGAACGATGCAAGCATGCAGTTCTTAGGCATTGACATCGCAAGTTACGCTTCTCCAGACGGACCAATTCCTCTGAACCACGATTTGGTCCAGGGACGTGGCAATACTGCTAACAAATTTATGGGCAAAAAATTAGAAAAAGCTGTTTCTGACGTTAACAACGTTATCCAGCGCGAAACTACTCCTGACGAAGACTGGGCTGGTTTCAAAAAATTAGTCGAACAGTCTAATATCCAGGACAAAGACCTCATCCTTCGCGTACTCCAGATGTACAACGACCCGAACGTTCGCGAACAGGAATTGAAAAAAATGGCTGAAGTATGGGACGTTCTCAAAGTTGACATTTTACCTAAACTCCGTCGTTCTGAAATTTACGCTAAATTCAAGACTCGTGAACGTACAGCTCAAGAATACGTTAACATTGCTAAAACTGATCCACAGAGCTTAGACCAGCAAGAATTGTTCTACGCTGCTCAAAACGCTTCTGGTGCTGACAAAGAAGCCATTTACAAAGAATACATTAACCGCTATCCTAACGACTGGCGTGCATACAATAACCTGGGCGTTTACTACCTGGATAACGGTCAATTAGACCTGGCTGAGCAAAACTTCCTCAAAGCTGATCAATTAGACCCGAATAATCCATCAGTTCTCAACAACTTAGGTGTTGTTTACTGGACAAAAGGTGATCTAACTAAAGCAAAAGAATACTTCTTGAAAGCTTACAACCTCTCTGCTAATAACGAAGCTATTGGCTACAACCTCGGCGTTATTGCTATCAAAGAATCTAAATACCAGAAAGCTGTTGATTACTTCGGCAATAAACCCTCATTCAACAAAGCGCTTGCTCAGCTCTTAGCTGGCGACCCACAAAGTGCAGAAAATACAATCAACCAGGTTAACAATCCAAATTGCGCTTGGCTTTACTACCTCAAAGCTGTTATCGCTGCTCGTTTGGACAAAGCTGACGATGTTTACAGCAACTTGCAAAAAGCTGTTAGCATTAAACCTGACCTGAAAGATTACGCTAAGAACGACCTCGAATTCCGTAAATACTTCGACGAAGACACTTTCAAGACAATCGTTCAGTAATATCTGACTAACGCACAATTAACAAAACGAGGCTGCCCGTGACGGGCAGCCTCGTTTTTTATTTGAATTTTCACCGAGTTTTCTGCACAAACACAACACAACTTTTTTCTCGAAAATTATCGGACTAAATGTGCTATGTACGTTTTTTTTATGCGACAAATAGCCTTTTTCATCTATCGAAACTTCAGTCTTTTTGCGCAAAATCAAATAATGTACAGACAAACTGAACTTTACGATAAATAGCTAATCCGTACATCCTTTGCCTTTAGACGAACAGGACTTTTTAATCGCCTGTCCTCTTTCTGACGGAATTTAAACTTACGCAACGAAAGAATCGCGTTTTTTTATACATACTATCGAAAAACAAAATCTATCGAACTATCTTTACACCAACGACAAGCATATCGTCAACTTGTTCGATTTTTAAATCCGGATTTTGCTGCATCCAGGAATCAACTGCTCTTTCAATAGCTTGTTTTTGTTCGCTTATAGGCAGGTTAGCGATGGAAAGAAGCAATTTTTTGAAATTTGACGAGCCAAAACGTTTGCCATAAGTCCCACCAAACTGATCCACTATGCCGTCAGAAAAAGTGTAAAGCAAATCGTCTTGATAAATCTTAATCGTCTGGCGTGAAAAAGGACGCATGTTTCTAAAACGCCCAATTGGCATTTTATCTGCTCTCAAATCAATTAAAGCCAGATTTTGTTCAACTCTTACCCGTACCTGCTTGCTTTCTTCTGGCAAAGTATGTAAATCTGCTCGACGTACGATATACAATGGATTATTTGCACCTGCAAAATGTAATGTCCGTAAGTCTGGTTCGAGTATGTAAATAGCTATATCCATGCCGTCTTTAGGTTCTTCTTCGCCATTTGTACTATGAAAAGCTTTTATAACACGCTCCCGCAGCTGGTTCAAAATTTCGTCTGGCATCACGTCGTCAGCAGTTTTAGCCATAATATCATTTAAATACGTTATGCCCAAAAGACTCATAAATGCGCCAGGCACACCGTGGCCTGTACAGTCAGCTGCTGCTATTATTATCCGTCCATTATCACGACGGTAAAACCAGTAAAAATCCCCGCTTACGACTTCTTTAGGACGGTAAAAGATAAAATAATCAAGGTCTCGCAAAATATCCTCATACTCAGGCAAAATAGCACGCTGAATTGTGCTGGCATAATGTAAGCTGTCCATTATGCTTTTTTTCTGCTCAGCAATTAGCTCATATTGCTGTTGGGCAAGATCGCGCTGAGCAGCAATCTCCTCTTTTTGCTTTAAAATCTCTTCTTTTTGATTTTTCAACTGGACGTTTTGTTGTTCGATTATCTCTTTTTGACTATTAATCAACTTACTAACAACGTACTGGTATTCAATAACAGTCAAAAACGTAGCTATTAACGCTGCGTATTTTAAAAACCGGGCATGGTACAAAACATAAGGATCGCTGACATATTCAGGAAACTGATACACAAAGAAAAAAATCGTCAAACTAAAGAAAAAAACGAAGAAAAACGCTTCGATTAACTCAAATTGTCGCCGCGAAACCGTAAATATGCCTAAAAATTTTATTTTCAATGCTGCATTTTATTAGAATTTTGTAAATTACACAACAAAATTTAAACCGAAAATCTCCCAAAATTTCATAAATGAGTCTTACTAAAGATTTTTTAAAAAACATTTTCTCCCCAAAACGCGAGAAAAATCACGCAAGCACTGCTACCGTAGTAATTTTCGGTATAGTGCCAATACTTTTTATCATTTATCTTTTGCTTGCGCCCGTTGTCCGTATCGTACAAAAAGACTTCAAAGCCAAAACAATGTATATCATCAGCGATAATCTCAATTTGCGCTCTGATCGCTCTCCAAATGCTTATGTTATAGGAAATTACGACTATGGCACGCCTGTCAAAGTTTACAACATTTATGATAACAAGTGGGCAGAAGTTGCTGTTGGACGAAAAAAAGGTTATATGTCGCTGGAATATTTAGTGCCACCGAAAATTTTTTACTTAATCGACGGACTCTTTGGTAACGAGCTGGCTAAAAAAGTTATCCGTAAAACTGCATACAAAAAAGCTATTGCTAACTACTTTTTAACCAACGGATTAGTCACTAAAATGCCCGATGACGTCAAAAAACAACTTTACGGTCGAAAAGCTAAAAACAAACCCACCTGGCAACTTTTCGTACTTCCTGGCAAACCAAAATTTAATTCTTACGCATACGGCGACTTTAATGGCGATAATAAAACCGATGCTGCTTTTGTCATCACAAACCTAAAAAACAAACAAAACCGCCTTATTATCCTGAGCATCAACAACGTCGGACAAAATTACGGTCAAACCCTGTACTCCAAAGACCTGAGCCATAACTGGTACTACATACGGCTGGCACATAAAGGCTGGAAATATTACATCAACGGACAAAAAACACGCATACCATTAGACGGGCTGCTCATTGGCTCAAACCGCGACACAGCCCTACATGACACAACTAAACTGCTTTTGTACGACGGACAGGAATTTAAGCTTTATCCACAACCATTTAATAAATAAAAACCTCTGTCGCAACCAACAATCGTTAATTTAGAGATAACCTAACTGCAACTTTGCTTCGTCGCTCATCATCTCAAAGCTCCATGGCGGATCAAATACAGGATTTACAATGACTTTATTCACACCGGGTATTCTCGAAATTCTATCATGCACTGCAGTATAAACCTGGTCAGCTATAGGACAGTTCGGAGCTGTAAGAGTCATGTCAATTTCCACGTTGTTGTTTTCGTCAATATCCAGACGGTAAATCAGCCCCAAATCATAAACATTTACAGGTATTTCAGGGTCGTAAACTTCTTTTAGTGCTTTAATGATTTCAGCTTCTAATTTCATCAGGTCCTGGGCGGACTGTTTACTCTGTTGCTGTTCGTTATTTTGTTGGTTTTGAGTGTTATTTTGCTTGTCTTTTTCTGCCATGGTTAAAAATTTTTTAATTATTGACGTATTTTGAAGCTATTTGTTTAATTCTGTCAATCATTGACGCAAGGCCATTAGCCCGCGATGGACTAAGGTTTTTGTCCAGACCTATTTCTTTAACGAAAAAGAAATCAGCATTGACAATGTCTTCGGGTTTTTGACCATTCACGATTTGCAAAAGCATATACAACATGCCTTTTGTAATCACTGCGTCTCCGTCAGCTTTATAGTACATTTTACCATCGCGCAGTTCGCCAACTATCCACGCAGGAGACTGGCAGCCTAAAACCATGTTTTCCTCTGTCTTGTACTGGCTTTCAAGTGGTTCAAGTTTTTTGCCCAGGTCAATGATATACTCATATTTAGACATCCAGTCCTCAAACAAAGAAAAGTCGTCAATTATCTGGTTTTGAATTTCTTCGATAGTTTCCATTGGTTTAATTTTTAAGTTTTTCAAAGCTAAAAAATTCTACGTTTTCGCAAAATACCAAAATCTGGTTATTTTAATAAGGCACAATTTGCGGTTTAGATTTTTTAACGTGTTGCTGAACAGCCTTGTAATATTTAAAAAGATTTCGAAATGAAGCCCGGTTTTTGTCCGCAGCTGCCTGCCAGTTTTTGAAAAGTTTTGTTTGCTGTTGTGATTTAAATTGATTTTTTTGGTCTAAAACCGACCAATATTGCTCGTTTATCTGATTGTTGTATGCTTCAAAAACCGAATATGCGTGCCAAGGATTCTGTTCGAACGAGTTCTGCTGTTTGTCAAAATGTTTTTCAAGTGCCTGTGAAATAGGACGATTCTGGTACTGGCGCGGTATCTTTTTTATGCTCATGGAAATAGGGACATAGGCTTGAATACAAGGATTTAATGGTGCAAAGTATAACAGATTTAGCGGGTCATTGTCTGAAACAGAATGAAATTGAGCGATTAAGCTAATTTTCGTTCCTGCGTTGCAAATACGGGCAGGATTGCCCTGGTGTGGATTTTTAAATTTTTCTTTGTCTGGCCGTAAAAGTGTATTTTCGTAATGGTACGATAAAATGTTCATCATATCCTGGGCAGAGACTTTTGTTTTAGGCTTAATGGCAAAAGGAATCGGCGAATTTAACCAAAAAGTGTCTCTGGAAATAAGATTTACTCCGCCCCAATGCCGCGGTACGTTCCAATCTGCAATTAAAGCTATTGGCGCAGAATAAGCCTGACGAAAATTAAACTGTTTTTCGCGCTCTGGATCATACCAACCCCGCTTTATAGCGTAAGTTATGATGTCTTTTGAACCTAAAAAATTATTCGTATCGTTTAAATAAACTGTGCCGATTGTGTAATAATTCGGAATTATCGCCACAGCATCGTCAGGAACTCGCTGTGCTATCCAATGACGGCCTTTTACCACTGCTACCAACCAGGCTTCATTGGCATCAGCTATGCAATACGTGCGACCAGACGAATTGTAACCATATTTTTCAACCAGATGTCCCATTAGCTTAACACCTTCTCGGGCTGTACGTGCATACTCTGCGACTATGCGACGTAACTGGTAAGTTAAAAGTCCCTGCGCTGTATCTTCTTTAGACGGACAGGCATCTGACCAAATTGCCACACCATTTTCATTAATTAAAGCGTCGCCAAAATTTTCGTTCGTTACTTCAAACCATAAAGTTGATAACGGATTATGCGAAAAATACGGGTCTGACTGGATAAACTTCTTGTAAGCTTTTGTGAAAAAGCCTGCTGGAGTGCGATATAGATTTACAATTAAATCGCCATAATCATCTTCATTGTGAGCTGCAATAACTTTTCCTGTAGTAGTAACCGACTTGCCAGCAACTACAGTATAGCATTGTAAATTAACACTTTGCGAAAAAGCATAGAATAAGCTCAAAACAAAGGCTAAACTCAAAACAAATTTGTTCATAACCTCAGATTTTTAAACCTTGACAAGCTCGAATTTATAAAAAAATTACCGTTATCTGTAACCTTTTACGTCAATTCGTACATTTTGCCCTATCAGCATAAACGACAAAATCAAACTTTTGCGGGTGATTAAAGACTTAACAGGCCGTAACCCCCTGTCTCTGTTCAAAATAACAAAATTACTACAAACATGCTCAAAATCTGGCGAGAATTTTAAACGTAAAACATTAGGCAGGACCAGCTGCTTTCGTCCTAAATCCAGGTATTTATCAAAAGTCCATTTAACTCTGAGACAATAATCGCACTGGTAATCACAATTGACAATTACAAAGGTACGGAAAGTGGTATCTAATTTTATCGAATCGTTTTCGTTATAAATGTGTACCTTTGCACTATAAATGCCGGAAAGGTCCAACATTCGAAAATTTAAACAAAAAATAATCGACAAACCCACAGCTGCCGTAAGATATAACCAGACAATGTACTTCATTTTGCTAACAGTATTTTCGTCAAAATTATAAAAAAGATTTAATTTTTAAAACTTTTTAAAAAGCAACAAACTAATTTTTAAATAATCTAAATTTTTAGCAAAAAATTGGATTGAAATTTGAACTTAAAAGCTAAAACAACTGGCAAATCAATGAGAAAACTGACGATAATATTACTCTTTTCGGCTATTAGCCTGAAATTGAACGCACAAATCGCCCAAACTTTTAACTCTAACATTTATTTCTCTCCTGCCATAACCATTGGTTACACATTTAGATGCGGTTGGAATTACGGCATTGAAATAACAATCGGCATGCAACAAATCGAAAATAATTTACCCAAAACCTCTTGGGGATTTTTACTTCAACATTACATCATAAACTACCAAAGCGACCACCACGCTATAACAGCAATAAATTTTGTTGTTGACAATCCAATCAGTGAATTTGGTATAGGTCTGGGAGGAATCTCAAAATCATGGGGTTACAAAAAAGTTAACCGTGACATGGCAATTGGCGCATCTATGATTTTGAATATTGGAACAGGAAACTACCGGTTACCATGGATTGGCGTAAAAACTTTTATTCCATCTGACAAATGGACCTGGTCATCTTTACCTTATTACATCTCATACCAATTCTTTTGGCGGCAAAGTCCCACATACATTCGAAAATAACTCTACTACAAACTACCTGCGGCGGGGCTTAATCAAAATTTTCCAATTACGAACGTCATAACGCTTGCCAACCATGATTCCTGGCAAAGCCACAAACATCAACAACAAACCTAAAATCACAAATACAAACGCCACTAACAAACCAATTACCAGAAGCAAAATCGCAGCCGGTCCTGTGGACGAAAATCCCAGCTTTTTAAACATCTTGCCTGTAAACTTGAAGGCCAAATTCTTGCCTGCATCAAAAACCGCTTTCGAAAATGGATACAACGAACTTTTAACTGTAATACTTCTCACATGACTCAAAGGAACAACTGTCCGCCCAACAGCTAAAGTCCTTCGATTCAAAATCCTGACCTTACCTGAAACCTTTACCCCCGCAAAATTGCGAGCTACAACATAACGGCCTGGCTCTAAAACATCTACCTCATATCCACGACGACTTATAAAAATTATCACACTATCGCCACCATAAACATCAGGCCTTGAACTGTGCGAATAAAAATCATTCAACAATACGTGTTGCCCTTGTCCATTCGAACTTCTTACTACAGCAAAACTGCCCACAGTCCACAACAGCATTGCCAGAACAAGGCTAAACCTGCTTAATCTCATAGCAAAAAGATTTATGCTTTAAAACCTATTGTACAATATAAGTTATTTTTTTGCAAAGTTAAATAATTCATTTAGATTTGAGCTGTCAAAAAACTAAGATTTAAAACCTGCACCAATGGCTATTTTAATTAATAAAGACTCTCGCGTCATTGTTCAAGGATTTACTGGTTCAGAAGGTACTTTCCATGCTGAACAAATGATTAAATACGGCACTAATGTTGTCGGAGGCGTTACCCCCGGCAAAGGCGGAATGACTCACTTAGACCGTCCTGTGTTCAACACTGTAAAAGAAGCTGTTGAAAAAACTGGCGCTAATGTTTCTGTTATTTTCGTTCCACCAGCTTTTGCAGCTGATGCGATTATGGAAGCTGTGGACGCTGAATTAGACCTTGTTGTTGCTATTACCGAAGGCATACCCGTACAGGACATGGTCAAGGTAAAACGTTACATGGAAGGCAAGAAAACACGCCTCGTTGGTCCTAACTGCCCAGGTGTTATCACTGCAGAAGAAGCTAAAGTAGGCATAATGCCGGGCTTCATTTTCAAGCGCGGTAGTGTAGGCGTTGTCTCTCGTTCTGGTACATTGACTTACGAAGCTGTAGATCAAGTCGTAAAATCCGGTTTAGGTATATCGACAGCTGTTGGTATTGGCGGCGACCCAATTATCGGCTCTTCTATGCTTGACATTATCAAAATGTTTATGGACGATCCACAAACCGAAGCTATTGTAATGATTGGCGAAATCGGCGGTAGCATGGAAGCTGAAGCTGCTCGCTGGATTAAAGAACATGGCACAAAACCAGTAGTAGGCTTTATCGCTGGTCAAACTGCTCCTAAAGGACGTCGTATGGGACATGCCGGCGCTATCATTGGCGGTAAAGACGATACTGCAGCAGCTAAAATGGCTATTATGCGCGAATGCGGTATTCACGTAGTCGAATCTCCTGCCGACATCGGCGAAACGGTTTATAACGTTCTGAAAAAGTAACTTTTAACTTAGCTAATTTTCTGTAAATCAAGCCATACAAAGTAATTAAGCGTTCTTAAAATCTTAAGAATTTACGACAAAACCAGGGACATCGCAGAGCGATGTCCCTGGTTTGTTTTTTGCAAAACAGTAATTTGTTTTTGTACGTAAATCCATGTGAATAAAGCAATAAACTCAATATTCGTCAAAAAAAGGGGATTTACGATCCGGCTGGCGGTGGTGGAGGAGGCGGAGGTGGTGGCGCAGCACCGAATAATTGTGCTATCTCAGGAACTTGCTGCGCCGGCGTCCAATTGGCTAAGCCCGGCTTCCACACGTATGTATTTTTATTAACCTGTCCTTTGGCGATCATCTGCTGGATTTGTTCGAGAGTCAAAGGTCCAACTTGTTGTCCATTAACTGCTACGTAAAATTGCGGAGACAAAGGCGGTGGTACAGCTCCGGGTTGTGCAGCAGGACGGGCAGTTTGTTGGTTCATCATCATTTGCATCATAGCCATGCCCATAAGTCCTTCTGCTCCGCCGACGAAATTGCCTGATTGGCCAATGTTTCCGTAAGCTTCTGCCATTTTAACACGTTGATAAGCATCGACATCGCCAATAAATTTAGCCTGTGCGCCTTTGTGCATGTATTCCTCAAGTTCTCGCGGCATTGTAATGCTATTGATGAAAAACTTGAGGATTTTTAGGCCATAATCGTTAAATTCTTTTTGCAAATACTTAAGCAAAACCTCTTGCAATTCCCTGATATTTGCCGATAATTTTGTCACAGAAAGTCCGCTTTCGCTAACTGCGTCCTGGAAATTAGCAATTATAGCATTGCGTAATTCTTCGGTAATGCGTTCAACAGGGTATTCTTCGACAGGACCAGAGAATTCTTTGAAAAATTTGACTGCATCAGCCACTTGAAAGCTATAAGAACCAAAGGCCCGTAAAGAAATTGCTCCATACTTAGGGTCTTCGACGTAAAAAGCATTAGGCGTTCCCCATTTTCGATTGGTAAAAACGCGGGTTGTAACAAAATAAACTTCAGCTTTAAACGGGCTATTAAAACCGTACTTCCAGCCCTGAAGTGTCGAAAGGATAGGTAAGTTTTTGGTTTCCAGTGTGTAAGTTCCAGGAGGAAAAACGTCAGCCAATTCGCCTTCGTTAACAAAAATGGCTACCTGACTTTCACGGACAATTAATTTAGCTCCGTTTTTTATCTCGTTGCCATAACGAGGAAATTTCCAGACAATAAGGTCGGAATCGACGTCAGGCCATTCGATTATATCGATTAATTCATGTTTTAATTTAGACCATAAACCCATAATGTTTAATTTTTATTTTATCCTAAAGTTAAAAAAATTATCGTTATATTTGCAAGTAAAATAAAAAATTAACTTTTAAGTGAATCCACAACTTCAAGCCATAAAACAGCGATTTGGTATAATTGGGAATTCTCCGAAATTAAATCATGCTCTTGAAATTGCCCTGCAAGTAGCCCCAACAGACCTGTCAGTGCTTTTGCAAGGAGAAAGTGGTACAGGAAAGGAGATTTTCGCACAGGTTATCCATTACAATAGTCCCCGCAAGCACAACACATACATTGCTATCAACTGCGGAGCTATTCCTGAAGGCACAATAGACTCTGAGCTTTTTGGGCATGAAAAAGGAGCTTTTACTGGTGCAACCGAAAGCCGAAAAGGTTATTTTGAAGTTGCGAACAAAGGCACAATATTTTTAGACGAAATAGCAGAACTCCCACTTTCTACCCAGGCTCGACTCTTGCGTGTGTTAGAGACAGGAGAATTTATCCGTGTGGGTTCGTCAAAAGTCCAGAAAACTGACGTCAGAGTCATTGCTGCTACGAATGCAAACCTTTTAGAAGCTGTCGAAAATGGTTCTTTTCGAGAAGATTTATATTACCGTATCAGTACAGTCCCCATCCATATTCCACCATTGCGTGAACGTGGAGAGGATATTTATATGTTGTTTTTGAAATTTGCTAATGATTTTGCTGAAAAATATCACATGCCACCAATCAGGCTCGATCCTGAGGCAAAAGAAATCCTTTTGAATTACTATTGGCCTGGTAATGTTCGACAATTAAAAAATGTCGTTGAGCAAATCTCAGTTATCGAACCCAAAAGGCTTATCGATGCTCAAACCTTGAAAAAGTATTTGCCTGATTATCAAAAGCCTGGACTTCCTGTCCTTTACCCCAATAACCAGGGAAAAAGCGAAGCTATACCAAAAGAGCGGGAAATTTTATACAAGATTCTTTTTGACATGCGAAATGAAATTAACCAGCTAAAACAGACTGTAAATTACTTGCTTAATAAAGTTCAGGACAAAAAGCATCTGCCAGTACCGTCCAATTTAGACGAACCTATAATCGAACCGGTCAATACTGAACCACAAGTCGAAGCACAAATCACAGTTAAAGAACCCAAAATCGAAGAACCTCAGGTTATTGAGGAAAACCTGTCTTTAGCCGACAAAGAAAAAGAATTAATTATCAAAGCATTAAAGAAACATAATGGAAAACGCAAACCTGCTGCTCAAGAACTGGGCATCTCCGAACGCACCCTTTACCGAAAAATAAAAGAATACAACATAAAAATTTAGTTCTTAAACTCTGGTCAAATATGTTTGAAAAACTCATAAAATATCATTATATTGTTTTTGGTTTATTAGTGCTAAATCTGTGGAGTTGTGGCATTTATTCGTTCACTGGCGCTAATTACGGCAATGCAAAGACAGTAACTGTTCACGTTTTCGACAATAAAGCAAGTGTGGTTAACCCGGATCTGGCTCCTATGCTTACAGAAAAATTACAAAATAAATTTCTAACTCAGTCGCCTCTTACACTCACAGACCAGGGTGGCGATTTAGAGTTTAGTGGCACAGTTATTGACTATACTGTTAAACCTGCTCAAGTACAAGCTGGTGAAACCGCAGCTGCTAACAGACTGACGATAAAGGTTAGAGTTAAATTTACTAATCATTTAGACCCTAAAAAAAGTTACGATAAAGTTTTTAGCTGGTACGAAGACTTTGACCCGAACGTGAATCTGTCTGATGTCGAACACGACCTGATTGACAAAATCACTGACCACCTTGTCGAAGATATTTTTAATC
>WFZV01000034.1 GCA_015489395.1 Bacteroidales bacterium | reverse complement strand
ATTATATTGGTTTTGACACAGAAACCCGTCCCAGTTTTCAGAAAGGTGTATCGTACAAGGTTTCGTTGGTTCAGTTGGCTACTGAAGAGGAAGTATTTTTATTTCGTTTAAATTATCTTGGATTTCCAGAAGAGTTAAAACAACTTTTTGAAGATGAAGAAGTTATAAAAGTGGGTTTTGATTTAAAGTCTGATTTTAGCCAGTTGCGTAAAGTCGTAAAATTTGAGCCAAAAGGTTTTGTTGATTTACAACAAATAGCCCGTGAGCATGGCTTTAAAAATGTTAGTTTGCGAAAATTAACAGCTCTTTTACTTGGCCGTCGTCTTTCCAAACGCCAACGGTTATCCAATTGGGATAACGAAGAACTTACAGAAGGCCAAATTGTTTATGCCGCCACAGATGCCTGGGTAACTTTGATTTTGTTTAAAATTTTTAACCAGAAATAAGCGCAGGCAACCTTTGCATCATTAGCATAAATGCCATTCCCATTGCAGCTCCGCTTATCACAAGGTTCCATTCACGTTGTTTGACTTTTAAATATGATGTAAAAATCAGGTTTAAGATTAAAGTAATTGTAATAATTACGATTTGTCCAATTTCCAGCCCAACGTTAAACATTAGCAACGGTTTCCAGATGTTATTCTGTTGTCCCAGCAAGTATCGAAGATAATTCGAAAAACCAAGTCCATGAATAAGTCCAAAGAACATTGCTAACAGGTATTTGAGCAAATGCAGGCGTGGATTGAAATCTTCTTTGGTTTTAAACAAATTAGCCAGACCTGTCAAAAAAATAGTCACAGCTATCAGAAATTCAATAAGCGTTGAAGGCACATGAATAATGTTGAGTGTAGCCAGGGCAAGCGTTGTACTATGGCCAATTGTAAATGCTGTGGCTAAAATAAGTACTTTGTCCCATTCTTTGAGAGAGTAAACAGCTGTGAGTGAGGCGATAAATAAAATATGGTCGTAACCTTGCAGGTCTAAAATGTGCTTAATACCCAGTGTTAGGTAAAACCAAATGAGCGACATGCTTTTTATTTTAGGAATTGCACAAGTTAATCAGAAATTGTATAATTTAGCGTTAAATTAAATAAAAACAATCTGATGACTTTTTTGTTTTTGATCTTGTTTAAATTGGCTTTACTCCATCCTGTCCATCTAACTGTTACGAACCTGGAATACATCAACAATCAGCATGCTTTTATCGCGAAAATCAGATTTTTTAAAGACGATTTTACCAGGATACTTAACATAAAATATAAACAAACTCCAGATTTTAAGAAAAAAAACAAACTAACCACACAGTTGATAAAGAAATATTTGGCCACAAATTTTATATTATATATAAATGGTGTAAAGCTAAATCCTGACAAATTCCAGGTTAAAGATTATAAAATCGAGGATATAACTCTCTGGGTTACAGTTAAAATTCCTTATCGTAAACCTGTTAAGAGCGTAAAAATCCAGGATAAATTGATGATGGATTTATATTTTGATCAACGTAACATGCTGATTTTTACTTATAAAAAGGTGCAGACTGCTTATACTTTCACCAAAAAACATAACACAGTAAAATTAAATTTATGAAAATAATTTATTTACAATTGATTATATTTTTTCTGTTTAAAACAGTTTTAGCCCAGGACTTACAACCGTCCCCATTACAAATGCAGATACCGCAGGGACAGCCGCTTTCTCTGTCGATAAGTCCCGACGGTACCAGGTTGATATTAGAGACTGCGGACGGAAAAACACATTTTTTTTACGAATACACACGGAATCATGAGGCCTGGACACACCCACAGCTTGTAATGCAAAATCCGGACATTGCAAATCCTGTTTACAATCGCGATAACAGCAGAATCTATTTTCAAGCCACTTTCGAGAAAAACAACAGCGACCTGTATTACATTGAGCGGACCGACTCTACCTGGTCTGAACCTATTGCCCTAAAAACTTTGAACACTGCCGAAAATGAGCTTTCGCCAACCATCGACCCTTTTGATGAACGAATTTTCTTTTTGCGACAAAATCCTAAGAAAAAAGAATGCGGCTCGATTTTCTATTCCATTAAAAAACATGGCAACTGGACTGTCCCAAAACCATTTATTTTGCCTGGATTGAGCGGCTGCGAGATGACTCCACGTGTTTTTTATGACGGAGTAACATTGCTTTTTGCAAGTAAAATGCCACATGCCAGGAGCTTTGACCTGTATTTTATAAAAGAACTTACAGACGGAATCTGGTACATACCACAAAAATATCCCGGTTGCAACAAAAAGCTTAACGAATTCTCGCCAGCTCTGGATTTCCGTTCGAACCGATTGCTCTTTATTCAATCGAAAAATAACTTTAAAAACGCTCAAATCGTTTACCTGCCCATTATCCCTAAGATTAAGCCAAATCCTGTGTTTGTGTATTACGGACAGATTTTTAACAAATCTGACTCCATGCCTGTGACAGATGCCAAAATAGACGTAATTAATCCCATTACAAATTCTGTAATTCATTCATATACAGCAGACAACAGCGGCAAATACCAGATATTTTTAAAGCCAAATAAAAATTATATCCTTGCTTTTCACAGCAAAAAAACAACAATTTTCTTTAAAAACTTCCGCCAACAACAGTTGGACCAGATAACTTTCGAAAAATTAGATGCTGCTCTGTATAAAAAGGTTACTTTGCAGCTTAACGTGTTTGATTCTGCTTATTTCCAGCCTTTAGACGCACAAATAGATTTAATCAATCTAAACACAGGACAGATAAAAACAAATATCGAAAAACAGCAGTTAGACCTTGGTAGATACTTGCTGACTTTGCCCGTGGGATACAAATACCGTTTAAAAATTAAAAACCAGTACTATAACGTTGATTTTTTGGACTTTGACCTGTCTGGAACAGTAATTTTCCCCAGTTACGAGAAAGATATTGAACTTGTTGCCAAAACCAAACGTATTGTCATACATGTGGTAGATTCAAAAACTGGCCAGGGCGTAAGCACAGAAATTGAAATTGTCGATAAAACTTCACACCGCAGATACAAAACTAATCTGCGTACTGACAACAACGGCAATGTCGTGCTTTTCCTTAAAAAAGGCAGTGTTTACGAGCTAAACATTAAACCCCGTGGATATACGTTTTTCACCACAACACTCGACCTGGAATCTGACACTGCTCCCGAAAAAATCGACGCTAAAATCCAACCACTTACCGAAGAAACAAAAATCGAATTCCATAACATAACTTTTGAGACAAATTCAGCTGAACTAAACGAATCATCTTACAAAGAATTAGACCGTCTCGTGCAACTGATGAAGGAAAACCCGGGAATTATCGTCGAAATCTCCGCACATACCGACGACGTCGGCTCCGAACAATACAATATGAAATTGTCCCTGCGACGCGCCCAGGCCGTGGTTAATTACTTGAAACAAAAAGGAATACCCCAGAGCCGTATGGTCGCCCAGGGATACGGCGAAAGCCGCCCTTTAGTGCCTAACGACAGCCCTGAACATAGAGCTATGAACCGCCGCGTTGAACTTAGAATTTTAAAAATTAACAAATAACCAAAAAACACAAATATGAAAAAAATACTCCAGATATTAGCTATTACTACGTTTCTAACAACAAGCATTTTCTCGCAAAATCTTAAATACAAAGACATCTTTAATACTTTGCAAAAAGGCGATACCCTGCTGGCTTACAATATGTTACTCAGTTTCCAGAAAACTAACCCTTACTTTGCTAATACTTATTTTCAGCTGGGCAATATCTCGTACAAATGGGTCTTTGAAACTGACCCTTTCCTGAACATGGAGCGAACAGAATATTTAATCTACAACACAAAATTATTTTACGGACTGGCTATAAAACGTTTAACCGAAGATAAAAACGACGTTAAAAAAAACCGGAAATATTATCAAAACCTGCCAGAGCTTGCTCAAGTGCCTAAACTCAACAACCAATACGTGATTAACTTCATAAACTACCGCCTGAAAAAAATCAACGAATACGACAAAAATGTCCACATCATTTACTCGTATTTTTACACAATGATTGGCATTTATAACAACACTGTCAGCTTTTACCGACAGCTTATTGCTAAATATCCGAAAATCAAGGACCTTTACCTGGCGCCAATAGAAGAAATTAAGCCTAAATTAGACACTTTAAAAATCAAATTCGACTCGACTCTCTTTCTCTTTCAGCAGTACAAAACCGCGATTACTTCATATCCAATAAAAAAATACAACCAGACACTTGCGCTCAAAGACATTAAAACTTACCGTCTTCAAGGCTTGACTTATACAAATTTCTTATCCGACACAATTTGGGTCTGGAATTACGAAAAATGGGCTAAAGACGTCATTGGCGTGATTGTCAACGATATAACAAAATTACGTTCCCATATCGACTTGATGCAAAGGCTTATGAACAGTTACGAACAAAAGATTTTAAAAGCACCTTACGCCGACCAACAGCAGTTTTTTAACTTTAATCCAAAAATTATTTACGAAATAGAAAAGTTTGATTATCAGTCTATTATGTCGGCTTATTTTGAATATCGAAAATCTAAATTGGACTTTTTAGCCTTTTCAAAGCTCAAATTTAACGATACCACAGACCAGAATTTGCCCTTGATTTTTCGAGCAAAAAATTATTTGACTTTGTACCAGATGAAGCTGCGTACTGATTCTTTGTTGGCAATTGTTCAGCATCGAAATACGCAACAGAATAGGCAAAAATTCCGCGATTTTTTCGCACAGGAATTTCCACAGGGCTTCACTGCATATTTAACCCGCGAAAAAATCTTCAACAGCAAATATTTACAAGCCCAGTTCGAACATTACAAATACTTTGTTTTCCGCGATGCCTTGAATTATCCGTTTGTCAAAGACTCTGTCAGTTACCAGGATTTTTCGATTCCTTTGTATGTAAGCTTTGTTTTTCCCCAGTTTGCCACTCCATCGCAAATAGTGGTATTGGACAAAGTCAAGGACCCTAAAGGCGAGCTGTACCTGACAGGATATGTGCGCCAGGAAAACAGCTCGTATCCATTTATAGCAAGAGTGTTTGATGACCATGTTTTGTGGTTTAAAAAGGAGCCTGTTCCTGCCAATAGTTTTCAGGCTTATGTGAAATTGAATTTAAGTACTGACGGGCTGACTGTTGTAAAATACGATTTTGTGTCGCAGCAAAATACTTTAATTCAGTTTGATTTTTCTGGCAATAAGGTTTTTAGCTTTGCTCTTACGCAAAACAAGATTCCAAAGTCAATTGAATATGATGGTATTAACAATTTGGTTGCAATTGTGTATAAAGGTGATGATATAAAGCCTTTGACCATATCGTCAGACCCGCTGGTGATTCAGCTTTGGGATGTGAGTCAAAAGCAGCTGTTGTGGGAGAAGCAGGTAAAAGTTAATGGTTCGTTCGTGGATTTAATCAAAATCGATACAGTTTATCATGTTTTCTTTAATGCTTCGCAGTATGAGTTCAACGGCTCTCGTAAAATTGCAGATGCCAATATAATAGGCGAGTTTTCTGTTGGAGTGTCTGGCAAAATGCAGAAAATTTCTTCGCTTTTTGACCAACCGCAATATTTGATAAAAGCATTGAAATTGTCTAATCGAAAGATAAACTTATTATGCCTTGACGGCAAGCGGGTTTCGATTTATGAAGATAAATTTGTAAATTTCCCGAAATTAAAGTACTTTTTGTTGAGTAAAAATTGATTGGTTTAGAATTTGTTAAATACTCTCTCAAAGGGTTTAATCCAAAATCAATGCGAAAATTTTTAGCCGTTGGCATATTACTTTTAGGCATTTTATCGGCAAAGGGCCAGCAGATTATTAATCGAGGGATTTTACCGTTTATTCAGAATTACACAGTTGAAGATTACAAAGCAGCCAGGCAAAATTTTGATGTTACGCAGGATGGTTTAGGACTTATGTATTTTGCCAATAGCGATGAAGCGGTATTGGTTTTTGATGGGTCGCAGTGGCAACGGATTACTGTGCCAAATAATTCGGTTTTTTCTGTTGAGGCTGATTCAAATACGGTTTATGTTGGTGCGCGAAATGATTTCGGTTATTTAAAGCATACAGCTGATTATGGCCTTCAGTACCAATCTTTGTTAAACAAAGTACCGGCAAAATATCATAGTTTTGGCAATGTCTGGCAGATAACAATTGCGCCTGATTCGCAGATAATTTATTTCTCGCCTTATATAATCTTTTTTTACAACCGCGATACTATTCGTTTGATTCATATTGATTCGATTGATGTTAAGAGTTTGTTTTTGAGGATGTTTAAAGTTCAAAATGATATTTATTTCACGCTTAAATATCGTGGAATTTATCGTTTGGTTGACGATACTTTGCAATTTATCAAAGGCACTGATACTCTGTGGGATTTAATGGCAATGCTGCCGTATAAAAATAAGTCTGTGCTGCTTTATTCGTTTTATAAAGGCTTTTTTGTTTATGATGGACGGCAGTTTAAGCCATTACATACGGATTTGGACGATTTTCTCAAGCAAAATATTTACCGGGCAATCGATATAAAAAACAGGTATTATGCGTTTGCTTTGATAAGCGGAGGAGTGCTGATAACCGACCATAATTTAGTCCCTGTGCAATTTTTGAACGTAAATACAGGATTGTACAACGACAAAGTGCAGAATTTTTATCTGGATAACCAGGACAATTTGTGGTTAGCGCTTGATAATGGCATTGCTACCGTGGAGTTGTTTACGCCTTTTACAGTTTTTGATAAAAACTACGGATTTAGCAAGTCAACAAAGATTTTTTCAGCCCTGCCTTTTCACCGGTATTTGTTTGTAGCCAATTCAGATGGTTTGTTTTGGCGTCAGTGGACTGAATACGAAGATAAAATCAAGCCTTTCGTACAGTTCAAGTTGGTTGATGGCGTTAGTCAAAAGACTTTTACCTTGCGCCAGATTGACGATAAAGTATTCGGTGTTAATGATTTAGGTTTGTATTATGTTAAAGATTTTCGTGCTTATTATTTATCAAAAATTCGTGGACTGATTAATTTTATCAGGCTTAAAAAGAATCCAGATGTCATCATTGGGGTAAAAGATGCTTTGCAGCTGTTTGAAAAGTCAGGTAACCAGTGGGTTAGTCGAGGGATAATTAAGAATTTCAAAGAGCCGCTTAGATACATTGCCGAGGACCCGCATGGATTTATCTGGGGGTCAGAAAAAACAGCTGGTGTTTATCGTATTTATCTTAACGATTCGTACGATTCTGTGGTTAAAGTAGTTCATTATAATTCACAGGCAGGACTCCATGGTTTAAAGAGCCAGTTTAAAAATTTCGTTTTTCCAATTAAAAATAACGTGATTTTTGCCACTGTCGATGGTTTGTACAAATACGATTACAAAAACGACCGGTTCGTCCCATTCGAAAAAATTAACCGTCTTCTGGGCGACAACCGCGAAATTAACCTTGTTTATCAGGATTCTGCAGGGAACTTCTGGATACGGCGATTGGTTAAGCAAAAAGACAATAAGTACTGGGAGCTGGACCTGCTTAAACGTGTTGATACTGGTTTTGTGCTTATCGACAGACCTTTTTACCCATTTCGAAACAAAATCTTTTCAATCTCGCAAATATCCAGGCATCAGTACATAATTGGTTCAGAAGGACGATTCATTTTATATGACAATCGTGTAAAATTTAGTTATGCAAAGAAATTTCCGACTTATTTACGAATGGTGAAATTATTGGCGAATGATTCAGTGCTTTACCGCGGATATGCTCGCCAGGGCAATTTAAAGAGCAATGTGCCGGTTTTGCCATATAAATTCAATGATTTACGATTCGTCTTTTCAGCAGGATATTACAGCAATCCCAAAAATGTCGAATATAGCTATTACCTTGAGGGCTACGATGAGTCATGGTCACCGTGGGTCAAGGAAAATATCAAAGAATATTCAAACTTGCCTGCAGGAAATTACACGTTTTACGTACGTTCGAAAAATATTTACGACCAATACGGTACCACAGCAAGTTTCTCGTTTGTTATCCGTCCGCCGTGGTATTTGACGATTTGGGCATTTTTCTTATACATAATCCTTGCAGCCTTGCTTGTCTGGCTTATCGTTTACCTTTACACTTTACGTTTGCGCAGACAAAAGGAATATCTTGAAGAGCAAGTTCGGCTTAGAACAATCGAAATTGAAAAACAGAAACAGGAAATTGAAGCCCAGCGAGACCTGTTGGCAAAGCAGAACGAAGAAATTAAACGTAAAAACAAAGACATTACCGCCAGTATAGAATACGCTAAGCGTATCCAAACTGCAATGTTGCCACTCGAAGAGACGATAAGCAAGTACCTGCCAGAACATTTCATTTTCTTCAAGCCACGCGATATTGTCTCTGGTGATTTTTACTGGTTTGCATACAAAAATGACAAAATAATAATTGCAGCGGTTGACTGTACCGGCCATGGTGTACCAGGTGCGTTCATGTCAATGATTGGAGCAGAAATACTAAATACTATCGTGCTTACAAACGGAATTACTGACCCGGCAAAGATTTTAAACTTGTTAAATGTTTATATACGCACAGCTCTAAAACAGGACACCACTGATAATCAGGATGGTATGGATGTTGCCTTGTGTGTTATTGACCGACAGGCAGAGGTTGTGGAATTTGCCGGTGCAAAAAATCCTTTGATTTATATCGATAAAAATCATCAATTACACAAAATCAGAGGAGACCGACAATCAATAGGAGGTTATCAATATACAAAGATTGTTAGCTTTACTAAACATGTTATCCCGATTGACCCGCCAATGTGGTTTTATATTTTTTCCGATGGCTATCAAGACCAGTTCGGAGGTCCTGGCCGTCCGACTAAATTTCTTACCACTAATTTTTATGCTCTTTTACACAAAATTCATCAACTTCCTATGAAAGAGCAAAAGCTTGTTCTGGAAGAAACATTTGAAAAATGGAAAAACGGACACAATCAAACTGATGATATTTTAGTCATAGGATTTAAACTATAAAAACTATGGGAAAACTTGTTATTTTTTCAGCACCATCTGGAGCGGGAAAAACTACTATTATCCATGAGATTATTAAGGTTAAGGAGTTTAATCTGGCTTTTTCAATTTCAGCTACTACACGAAAGCCGCGTCCAGGGGAGAAGGACGGAGTTGATTATTATTTCTTGACAGTTGAGGAGTTTAAAAAGAAAATAGAAAATAACGAGTTTGTCGAATGGGTAGAAGTCTATCCTGGACAGTATTATGGTACATTGAAAAGTGAAATACAGCGGCTGTGGGCGATGGGAAAAAACGTAGTTTTTGATGTGGATGTTATTGGAGGTTTGAGGATAAAATCGCAATATCCTGATTCTTCTTTGTCAATTTTTGTTAAGCCGCCGTCTATCGAAGAATTAAGGCGGAGATTAGACAAGCGAGGAACAGAAACACCAGAGAATTTAGAAAAACGTATAGAAAGAGCTAAATTTGAATTGACTTTATCTGATAAGTTTGATGTGATTATTGTAAACGACGATTTACAAAAAGCTGTGGAGGAAACTAAGCGTGTTTTGCGTGAATTCCTATTGAATTGAAGAAAATTTTTTTATTTTTCGCAAAGCAATTA
>WFZV01000033.1 GCA_015489395.1 Bacteroidales bacterium | reverse complement strand
AGATTGTTCTTTGTGCCTTTGAGTTATTTGTAAAAAAAGGGTATTCTACCACAGCGGTAGAGGAAATCTCAAAATGTGCCAAAGTTAGCAAAGGCTTAGTTTATTACTATTTTAAGAGCAAACAAGAAATTTTAAAAAGCATAATTGATTTAATCGAATTGCCAGTTTCGAAAGTAGATGATAATGCTCTGAAGCAGTTGGATTTGAACGAATTAATAAATAAACTATTAAAGCAACATCTGGAATATTTTATCACAATAAAATTTATCTGCCAGCAACCGTTTGAGAAAATACAGAGATTTTATTTTGAGGCAATTAATGAACTGACAGATTATAAAGAAGAAATACGAAAAAAATATAAACTGATTATTGATACCTTAAAGCAACGTCTTGTACAGGAGCTAAATCTAAGCGAACAAGAAGCTCGCATGCGTGCGATTTTTATGTTTTCTTCATTTGAAGGAATAATTTATTATCTAACTTTCTTCCCGGATGAGGACTGGAAAGAGCTATTATCTTACACAGAAAATTATCCTTTTTTCGATAATTTATGAATTTTGCCCTGTTTAACTAAATCTGCCATGTATTTGAGTCGCATAAGTTTTATTTCATCTTCTTCATAGTCATCAGGCGTAAGGTCTTCAATAGCTTGATCTACAGAGACTAATCCCTCCTCTTGAAAATACGCATAAAGGTCATCCTGCCTATCCTGGTCGATCATCTTATCAATGTAATAATCGAAATTAAGCCGTGTTCCTGTGCGGAGTATAGATTCAATTTCTTCCAGAAGTTCGTCCATATCAATTTGTTGGGCTTCGCAAATATCTTCAAAGTCCATTTTACGGTCGATACTGCGTATAATAGAGACTTTAACGCCGGACTTAGCAGGAACTTTAACCACAATGTCTTGCGGCCGGATAATTTCTTTTTCTTTAACGTAATCTTTAATGAGCGAAAGGAATTCTTTTCCGAAACGTTTGGCTTTAACTTCATTAACACCTGAAATTTGTAAAAGCTCCTGCTCGGTGATCGGGTAATAAATCGACATATCTTGCAAAACCGGGTCTTCGAAAATCATGTAAGGTGCTAATTTTTCGCGTTTAGCAATACGTTTACGCAGGTCTTTGAGCAAGGAGAAAAGTTCCTGGTCGGCAGTGGCAATGCCCTGTGGCATAATTTCTTTTGTTTCGTCGTCTAAATTTTGCTTTTTGTCAAAATTATGCGGTTCGACCAGCTTAATAGGCCATGGTTTTTTGAGATATTCTTTACCTTTTTCAGTAAGCTTGACAGTACCGTAATTTTCGATATCTTTTTCGAGTAAGCCATTAATCATAGCCTGACGGATAATGCTTTCCCAGAATTTAGGCGATTTGTCTTTGCCAATTCCGAAGACTTTAAGTTTATCGTGTTTGTATGTACGGATAGCGTCATCGGCTTTTCCTGCTAAAATTTTAGCGATGTGCGAAGGTTTGAATTTTTCCTGGACTGCCAGGACGGTTTTAAGTACTTTGAGCAGGTATTCGCGACCTTCGAATTGAGGGCGTGGGTTAAGGCAGTTGTCGCAGTTACCGCAAGGTTCTTTGAGTTCTTCGCCGAAGTAGTTTAAAAGCATTTTAGGTCGGCATACAGCAGATTCGGCGTAAGCAACGACTTCCTGGATAAGCTGGCGTCCGATTTCCTGTTCTGCGATAGGTTTACCCTGCAGGAATTTTTCTAATTTTTCGATATCGTTTGGGTCGTAAAAAGCAATACATACGCCTTCACCGCCGTCGCGTCCAGCTCGTCCAGTTTCCTGGTAATAAGCTTCGAGGCTTTTGGGCATATCGTAATGGAAGACAAATCGTATATCTGGTTTGTCAATACCCATTCCAAAAGCTATAGTAGCGACAATAACATCGACTTCTTCGTTGAGGAATTTGTCCTGGTGTTCGGTACGTGTAGCAGCGTCTAAGCCAGCGTGGTAGGGCAGAGCATTGATGCCATTAGCCTGTAGTTGAGCGGCTAATTCTTCGACTTTTTTACGGCTAAGGCAGTAGATAATGCCAGATTTGCCTTTGTTGTTTTTAATGTAGTGTATGATTTGTTTTTCTGGATTGACTTTGGGGCGTACTTCGTAATAAAGGTTAGGTCTAAAGAAGGAAGTTTTGAAGATTTTGGCGTCGAGGATACCTAAATTTTTGAGGATATCGTGTTGTACTTTAGGGGTAGCAGTAGCAGTAAGTGCGATAATTGGTCTTCGTTTAATTTCGTCGATAATAGGTCTTATGCGACGGTATTCAGGTCTAAAGTCATGTCCCCATTCCGAAATACAATGGGCTTCGTCGACAGCATAAAAAGAAATTTCGACATTACGGAGGAATTTGATGTTTTCTTCTTTTGTAAGTGACTCAGGCGCAACGTAAAGTAGTTTTGTTTTACCGTAAAGTATATCGTCTTTTACCTGTTGTAGTTGTTTACGAGAAAGTTGAGAATTGATAA
>WFZV01000032.1 GCA_015489395.1 Bacteroidales bacterium | reverse complement strand
CAACTATAAATAGAATCCTGCGATAATTTGTTATTCCACTCTTCTAAAAACCGGTCTATTTCGTACAAATCAACAAAATGGCCGTCATTTAAAGAATTGACAAAAGATTTTAATTTCTGCAAAACTTCAAAACGCTCTTGTTCAATGAATTTTAAGCTCTCTTTGTCATTACGGAGTTTTAACTCCTGTTCAATAAAAAACTGGTCTGCATAAAAAAGCATTCTATGCAACAAAAACAATATTCGCTCATATTCACTCTCAAGTCCTAATTCTAATTTTAGCTTTATTATCCGTTTAATTTCCTGCGAAAATTCAATAATTTTACCTTTGTAATCGTAAAGACTCATTTTTCGAATTTATTTTTTGTACTAAATTCCGTAAATTTTCAGACCTATTTAATGACAAAAATCATAAAACCCTCAAAGCATGAAATACATAAAACTCAATGATAATCAACAAATACCTGCCCTTGGCCTTGGAACCTACCGTCTGGTCGACCCCGGCGAAGTCTTCCAGGCCGTAAAAACTGCCCTGCAAACAGGTTACCGGCACTTTGACACAGCAGACATTTACGGAAATCATACGCAACTGGGAAATGCCTTTAAACAACTCAACGTTAACCGCAACGAAATATGGATAACTTCTAAAATCTGGAATACTGACCACGGCTACAACAATACTTTCAAAGTCTATGACAGGATACTCAACGAACTGCAAACCGATTACTTAGACCTGTTTCTTATCCACTGGCCAGGATTTACTAACTCATTTTTAGACACATGGCAGGCTATGATTGAGCTAAAACAAAAAAACCGCGTGCGCTCAATTGGCGTGAGCAATTTTCTGATAAAGCACTTACAAACTTTAATTAAAGAAACCGGTGTCGTTCCTGCAGTAAATCAGATTGAACTGCACCCATACCTGGTGGACTGGGAATTGGTCGAATACTGCAGACAAAACAACATTGCCATTGAATCCTGGTCTCCTATCGTAAAAGGACAAATTGCCAATGACCCTGTACTGACACAAATCGGACAAAAATACAAAAAAACAGCTGTGCAGGTCGCCCTGCGATGGCACATTCAACACGGCTTCATCGCTATTCCAAAAAGCGCTAAACCTCAAAGAATACGCGAAAACTTTGACATCTGGGACTTTCAACTATCTGACGACGATATGAAAGCCATTGACAACCTCAACCGCGGTTACCGGCGCGGACCCGACCCAAACACATTTTTCTAAAAAACAAACATCAAAAACACTCAAACCATGAAAATCGCAATTATTGGCTATGGTAAAATGGGCAAAACAATTGAAAAAATCGCCCTGCAACGCAATCACCAGATACTGTTCAAATTTGACATTGACAACCAGGACCAATTTACTGTCGAAAATCTAAAAAAAGCTGACGTTGCACTGGAATTCACAACCCCACAAGCTGCATATAACAATATCAAAAAATGCTTCGAAGCTGACCTGCCTGTGGTCAGCGGTACAACTGGATGGAACGATAAACTCCTTGAATTGCGCGATATAGCAATCAAACAAAACAAAGCATTCTTTTACTCAGCGAACTTCAGCATTGGCGTTAACATCATGTTTCACATCAACAAAATCCTATCTAAAATCATGAACCAATTTCCACATTACCAGGTTAGCATCAGTGAAACACACCACATCCACAAAAAAGACGCACCCAGCGGCACAGCAATAAAACTGGCTCAAGACATTATCGAAAACTTAGACCGCAAAACAGGCTGGACCTTAGGCCATGCCCCTGCCGAACAGATATCCATTACTGCAATACGGGAAGACGAAATCCCGGGCATCCACGAAGTCATCTACGACTCACAATACGATACCCTCAGCATCAAACACTCTGCCAAAAGCCGCGAAGGCTTTGCGATCGGTGCAATTTTAGCTGCAGAATTCCTCTTTGGCAAAAAAGGCTTTTACACAATGGAAGACTTACTGCAATTCTGAAACACTGTTGTTCCTGACATACCACATATTGCACAGAGTTTCACAGAGTTTTATTTACAGAATTCAAGGAAAATCTTAGGGTTAACGCTACTCCTCGTCCCCATCTTCCTCTCCCTCTGTCCCTAACAGCCTCTTCAAATCCTCTGCGCTCATATCTCCAAGCGTCTCAAACAGCATTCTCAAAGCTTCCTCTGGGTCAATCTCATCCGTCTTTCCAAGCTCCATTGCAAGCTGCATCTTGAATCGTTTTGCTATTTTGGTATGCGGATGCTCGCTGCCAAGTGAGTTTTCAAAAATCTCAACTGCCTTGCTAATGTAATCATAAGCAACCAGTTTATCTCCAAGGTCATAGTAAATACGGGCAATATTATTATAAGAAGTAGCCAGGTCTGGATGATTTTCGTCAAGGACTTGTTCACTGATTTTTAAATCTTTCAAAGCATATTCCAATGCCCTGGCTAAGTCTCCTTTGGCACGATAAATCATTGAAATATTATTATAAAAAGTAGCCAAGGATGGATGATTTTCGCCAAGAACTTGTTCAAAAATATCTTTTGTTTTCAAAGCATATTCCAATGTCCTGTCTAATTCGCCTTTGGCCTGATAAATCATAGCAATATTATTATAAGAACTAGCCAAGGATGGATGATTTTCGCCAAGAA
>WFZV01000031.1 GCA_015489395.1 Bacteroidales bacterium | reverse complement strand
CATCAGCATAGTTATAAAGGGCATATTATTTCAAAATCTAAAATGATCAGATTTTTGATTGATTTGCATAAAACTGACGGTATTTTAAAAACTTATGATTTAACAGATAAAATTTTAACAAATTACGATTCTGCTTCGTATTACAATTACTTACTACGGAAGTATAAAATAAATTACGCTGATTTTGAACGAAGTTTTAAGTATTATTTCAGTAATCCGGAAAAATTTAAACAGATGTACGAAATTGTTTATGATTCTATTCGACGTAGGATGGACTATCTGGACAGCATGCGTCAGCTTGAACTGAAAAAGAAAAATCTCTGGCCGGGGAAACAGTACTATTTAATACCATTTCAAGATTATGCTGAGGATTCAATACCATTTAGAATAAATAATCCAAAACCCGGGATTTATGTTTTGACTTATGAAGTTGCACTTTACGAGGACGACCAAACTTACGATATCCGCTCTGTAATGAAGGCTCAATATCAAAACGGACTGATAGATTCAGTTAGCTCTCCAATATACATGAAAGACAATAAGTTTCACAAAATCAGATTAATTTTTAAGCTTCGTGATACTTTAAAGCCTGTTGCTCTGTATGGAAATTTGCTTTCGTATGCAAAAACCATTTACATGCACGTAAAAATAAGAAATATCGAACTTCTGCGATATGATTACGATGAGAAAATAAAGCTTTAGGATTTATTCATAACTTCACGGATAAGCCCGGTGTAAATTTCAGTAATGTTCAAATTATCGTACTTCAACATTTTGGGTACAATCGATGCGGCGGTCATGCCAGGAATTGAGTTTAGTTCTAAAAAGTAAAATTTTTGGTCTTTTTCGGCTAAAATAAAATCTATTCTCACAATCCCGGAGCAGTTTAACAGACGATAAATTTTTTCAGCTAAATACTTTGCTTCTTCTAATTTTTGAGTGGGAATAGGCGCCGGGATAATTTCTTGATTCAGCTCAGGGTTGTATTTTGCTTCATAATCAAAAAATTCGTTTTTGCTGCGTATTTCGCAAGGGGTAAGAGCCTGGACGTGGTTGTTGACTTTAAGTACACCAACAGTAATCTCTCTACCTTTTATGAAACTTTCGACCATAACTTCGTGCGATTCTTTGCGTGCTTTTTCGATGGCAGGAGTAAGTTGCGAAACTTCTTTGACTTTAGTTGTGCCAAAACTCGAGCCACCAGCATTTGGTTTGACAAAAACAGGTAAACCTAACTGGTCTATAATTTGCTTTTCGTGGATTTCATCATCAGGACGAATAATTATTGATTTTGCTATGGCAATGTTGAAATTTGCTAAATAGTGGTTGCTGTAAAATTTATTGAAAGTCAGAGCCGAACACAAAGCGTTGCATGAGACGTAGGGTAGCCCAATCATATCGAAATAAGACTGGAGTTTGCCGTCTTCGCCAGGCGTGCCGTGGATTACAATCACCGCAGCATCGAACTTTGTCTTTTCTCCATCAGCATAAAAGCTAAAATCATTACGATCAATAACCCATTTACCGTTGACTAACCATTTTTTTGTGGAAATATCCACTTCATAGACCTGGAACAGATTTTTATCGATAATTGATGCGACATATTGACCGGAAGAAATTGATATTTGTCTCTCAGAAGAGAAGCCACCGTAAATAACAGCTATTTTGGGTTTCATTTGGGGTAATTTTTTACATGATTTAAGCAAAAGTAACAATAATTGTCTAAAACTTGCAGTACGAAGGAGTTGAGTTAAGGATTAAGCTTTGTGCCGTCGATTTTAACGGGTTCGTCGAGTTGGTAAGTGATTGTGTAAAACAGGTAGCCAGAGGGCGTGTAGAAGTACCATTTGCCGTTTTTTTGACCGTCTAAGTATTCGCCGTATTCTTTGATTCTGCCGTTGGGGTAGTAGCATTTATGTTTGCCGTTGAGTTTGTTGTTTTGGTAATGGTCGATGCACATAAGTTTTTTTTCCGGGTAATAAAAGGTCTTCCAAATTCCGGTTTTACGTCCATATTTATAATTTCCGATTTGTAGGAAGTCGCCAACCTGCAGGTACCATGTTCCGTTTAGGTCACCGTCGTCGTAATTGGCTTTCACGATAGTGTCGCCGTTTTGTGATAGTTCGTAATATGGACCTTGATGAATGCCGTAATCGAAGTTTTCGATTCTGAGGATTTTTCCGTCAGGGTAGTACCAGGTCCATTGACCGTGAGGTTTTCCGTCTTTGTAAAAGCCTTTTTCAAGTAGTTTACCGTTTTTGTAAAAGAATTTCCATGTGCCTGTACGTTTATTGTTTTTGTATTTGCCTATGGCATAGATTTTTCCATCGTCGTAAAACAGTGTCCAGGTTCCGATTTTTTTGTCATTGGAATCAAGTAAGCCTTTAGCTATCTTTATGCCCAAATCGTTGTAAATCACTGCACTGTCTAATTTGCCGTTGGGAGAATAGAATTTGTGGATACCTGTAGGTGTTGAGTCTCTGTAAGTTCCGATGTGTTTTAGTTTGCCGTTTGGGTATTTGATTTCGACTAATTTTAAGTTTCCTTTGAGTGATTTTGCGATTTTAGAGCTGTTGTTTTGCTGGATTAATTTCCCGTTTTTGTAGAATAGGATTTTGGTTAAGGCGCCGTATTTATTGTAGATTTTTACCATTCCGTTGAGTTTACCGTGTGCGTAATATCCTTGCCATTTAAGCTGTCCGTTAGGGTAGTATTGTTGCCAGAGTCCGTTTTTTAGTCCGCTTGAATCGTAGCGGTTAATGGCTTGCATGTCAACGGGGTTTCCGTAGCGGTATTCGATAATTGTAATAATACGTCCGTCTGGTGCATATTCGTAACCAATGCCATGTGCGTAATTATCTTTGAAAGGCACTGTTTTCCAGAGTTTACCGTCAGGGTAGTAGAAATAAGCCAGGCCCTGGCGTTTATCGTTGAGGTAGAGATATTTAGCTTTTGGAGTGTTTTTGATGAAGTTTGAGTCTAAATGCGTGTAAAAGGTTATGTACCAGCCGTTTTTTTTGCCTAAATAGTAAGTAATTTTTTTCGTAGTGTCACCAAATTCGTTGTAAAATACCCATACGCTGTCCAGAAGGAAGTTTTTGCGATTACCTTCGGACTTTTTTTTACCGTCAGGAAAATAGTTTATCCAGTATCCGTCGGGTTTTCCATTTTTCATGTAACCTTCGCTCTGTTTAACGCCATTTGGGTAGTAAAAAACATTATAACCGTTGGGATTAATTTTGTTTTGTTGTGCGAAAGAGATTTTGCAAGAAAGAACGATTAAAAGCAGCAATGCAATATTTTTTAGCCAATTAAGCATAATGAAAAAAGCTTTTAACATGAACGAATTAAAATTTAAACATAAAAATCATTTTTTGCCAGTACTACCAAAACCACCTTGTCCGCGCTGAGTATCAGAGAGTTGTTCGACGGGTTGCCATTGTATTGTCTCATGCCTTGCTATGACTAATTGAGCAATACGTTCACCGTTTTTTATAGTGTAGGGCTGGTCAGAAAGATTAATTAAAATAACTTTAATTTCTCCGCGGTAGTCAGCATCGATAGTTCCTGGGGAATTAAGCACAGTGATACCGTGTTTTATGGCAAGGCCGCTTCTTGGACGGACTTGTGCTTCGTAACCCTGGGGTAGTTCGATGAAAAGTCCAGTAGGTATTAAAGCACGTTGAAGAGGTTGCAGGGTCATAGGCTCGTCTAAAAAAGCCCGTAAATCTAAACCTGCAGATAGGGGCGTGCTATATTGAGGCAAAGGATTGTTGGATTTATTAACGATTTTAACTTTCATAAGCGGTGAATTTTAATTTTTTGAGTTATCGTAAATAAGTTTTAACAGATAAACAACGATAATCAGGCTTAAAAGAGCAGCCCAGAGTTGTACTTGATGAGGTTTTTGGAGGTTTTCTAACGCAATACCTTTTCGTTGGGCGATAAAGTACATTGTTACGCCTAAAGCGTTATTTGTAAAGTGCGCGGTAGCTGACAACCAGATAGATTTTGACCAAAAATAGATATAACCTAACATTAAACCTAAGACAAAACGAGGTAAAAACGTCAAAAATTGAAAATGCACGAATGCAAATACAAAAGCTGTCAATATAATGCCAGCGTGGGGGTTTTTAAACGTTTCGATAAAATGTTTTTGTAGCACACCACGGAAAAAGAATTCTTCGCTAATAGCCGGGATAAGAGCCACTACAATGAGGTTTATCAGATAATCCCAGATCGTCTTGCTGTAAAGCAGGTGCTGTGTTATTTGTATATTTTTTTGTTCACTTTGTTTAAAAAAATTGTATAATGACTGAGAGACGGGAATTTTTTGATTTAAAAAAGCAAGATAATCAATAAAGATTTGAGCGATTAAAAAGGCTAAAATGGCGTAAATAAATGCTTTTAGATTTGACCAATTACGAGTGTTTAAAAACTCAGCCGGATTAGAGAAAAAATACGCGATGGCCACAGAAGGAAAAAAGAAAAGGCTGAGGGTCTGGAGAAGTACAACGTACCTGAGAGCAGCGAGATTTTCGAAAAGCATGTTTTCATTTAACAGGTCAAAAACTTTGAGGTCAAACAACTTAGCTCCGACAAACAATCCTATGACAAACAAAAATATAAAAACGACAAAGGTGATAACAAGGTCGAAAATTAGCTTGACAAAGGGCGATAGAGAATTGGTCAGTTTTTGCTTCATCGATTTAATTTTAAAATTTCTTTGAGCTGTGCAATTTGCTTAGGTGTTCCAATAACGAAAAGTATGGAATTTTTCTGGATTTTTACATCAGGTCCAGGGTTAAAAATATACCTTCCGTCAGGCAATTTGATGCCAATTACATTAGCACCACTTCTACGACGGACATCAAGTTCTGCCAGGGTCTTGTCAATGTAAACCGGAGGTAAGTCATTGCAGTAAATTTGCTCTAAATTTACAGTTTCACCGCTTTTGAGCATGAGGTAGTCCAAAAATTCAATGACTTCAGGCTGCGAAACCAATTTTCCCATACGATGTCCGCCCACACTGTCGGGCAAAATCACGTAGTTAGCACCAGCACGGCGTAATTTGCTTTCCGAGCGGTCGTCCGAAGCACGGCTAATAATTAAAATGTCCGGGTTAAACTCGCGAGCAGTGAGGACAACGAACACATTATCAGAGTCATTGGGCAGGGTAGTGATTAAAGCTTTAGCTGCTTTTATGTTTGCGCTGAGCAAAGTTTCTTCGTTTGTTGCGTCGCCGTGTATAGTATAGATTTTTTCATTGGTATCCAGTTCGTTATCGACGATAATTTCAGGCTTTAGTTCAATAACGACAACTTTTTCATTGTGCAAAAGCAATTCTTCGACAGCATGTCTGCCATTTCGTCCATAACCGCAAACAATTACATGGTCAGAGAGTTTTTGAAGTTTACGACGCATTTTTTTGTTTTTAATCATTCGTTGTACTTCTTCGTCTAAAAGCGTAGAGACAAAATTTTCGATAATTATTGCGATCAGAATCAGGCTAAAAATTATAAGAAAAGTCGAAAATAAAATTCCAGCTTCTGACAGAGGCTTAACAACGCCATAACCGACTGTTGAAATTGTGATAATCGTCATAAAGAGGGCTTCGATAAACGAATAGCCCTCAATTAGCATATAGCCTAAAACTCCCGCAATGATAAGGACAAAAAGAACAACAACCGAATATATGAGTTTGCGCTGTTTTCTGTGTATTTTCATAAAATTTTATGAAATGTAACTACCATTTTCGGCGTCTTGCTCAGGTACGATGAATGATAATGAGCCGTCGGGGTTATTTGCCATTAAAATCATGCCTTGCGACAAATATCCCATCATTTTACGAGGCTTGAGATTAGCTAAAATTACGATTTTTTTGCCGATAAGTTCTTCTGGTTTAAAGTGTTGTTTAATGCCTGCTAAAACAGTTCGTTTGTCCAGACCAGTATCAACAGTAAGTTTTAGCAATTTTTTCGATTTTGGTATGTCTTCGGCTTCTATAATAGTGGCTACGCGCATGTCCAAACGGTCAAAATCTTCGTACGAGATTTCAGGTTTAAGCGGTTTAAGGTTTTGTTCCATAGTCTTTTGGTTTTGTTGTGCTTGTTTTTTGAGTTTTTGTATTTGAGCTTCGATAATTTCATCCGGGATTTGTTCGAAAAGTAATTGGACTTCGCCCAGTTTATGTCCTGGCTTGAGCAAATCGTCTTTTGCGATATCGTCCCATGGAATAGTCTGGTCGAGGTTGAGCATTTTTCGTATTTTCTCTGCAGTGAAAGGTAAGAATGGTTCAATAAGTGTTGACAGTGATGCTACGATTTGATTTGCTAAGTAAAGGATTGTTTTAACACGTTCTTTGTCAGTTTTCCAGAGTTTCCATGGTTCGGTTGTTGCCAGGTATTTGTTTCCTGTACGGGCAAAGTTAATGGCTTCAGTGACAGCCTGTCTAAAGTGAAAGTTTTTAAGGTTTTGTTCTACTTTTTGTCGAATTGAGTTTAATTGGCTAAGTGTTTCTTTCTCTATTTCAGTGTAATTGTTTTTCTCTGGTATTTGTCCATCAAAGTACTTTTTAGTTAAAACCAAAACGCGATTGACAAAATTACCTAAGTCGCCAACTAATTCTTTGTTGTTTCGACGTTGAAAGTCTTTCCATGTAAAGTTATTGTCTTTTGTCTCAGGTGCGTTGATTGTTAGAGCATATCGCAGGACATCTTGCTTGCCAGGAAATTCTTGTAAATATTCGTGAAGCCAGATTGCCCAGTTTTTCGAAGTTGAAAGTTTATTGTCTTCGAGGTTTAAAAATTCATTTGCAGGAACATTGTCAGGTAAGATGAATTCTCCATACTCTTTAAGCATCACAGGGAAAATAATGCAATGAAAAACAATGTTGTCTTTACCAATAAAATGAACCAGTTTTGTTTCAGGGTCTTTCCAGTATTTTTCCCATTCAGGGGTAAGCTCTTTAGTCATGGAGATGTAACCTATTGGAGCGTCGAACCAGACATATAAAACTTTGCCTTTAGCTTCAGGTAGCGGAACAGGCACGCCCCAATCCAGGTCACGGGTCACAGCACGGGGTTTTAGACCAACATCCAACCATGATTTTACCTGACCGACGACGTTTTCTTTCCAGTCGTGTTTATGTCCTTCGACAATCCATTCCCTGATGAAGTCTTCGTATTTGTCCAGAGGCAAATACCAGTGTTTAGTTTTTTTCTTAATAGGCTTTATTCCAGTAATTGCCGAGACAGGATTAATAAGTTCTTCTGGACTTAAGGACGTTCCACATTTTTCGCATTGGTCGCCGTAGGCTTTATCGTAACCACAAACAGGACAAGTGCCGACGATGTAACGGTCGGCGAGAAACATTTTAGCTTCAGGGTCGTAGTATTGCTCTGTTTCTTTTTCAATGAAAACACCTTTGTTATAGAGTTTAAGGAAGAATTCCTGGGCTGTTTGATAATGGACTTTACTTGTTGTACGTGAATAAATGTCAAACGATATACCAAAGTCTTCGAAAGCTTTTTTGTTAAGTGAGTGGTAATAATCGACTATTTCTTTTGGAGTTTTACCTTCTTTGCGTGCGCGGATGGTGATTGGAACGCCGTGTTCGTCAGAGCCGCATATAAATTTTACATCCCTGTTTCTGAGTCTGAGGTATCGAACGTAAATGTCAGCTGGCACATATACTCCAGCTAAATGACCAATATGAATAGGACCATTTGCATAAGGTAATGCAGCGGTAACTAAGTATCTTTTAGGGTTTTGTGGCATTGTCTTGAAATTTTGGATATTGTTGCAAAGATAGTTTTTACATCTGAAAGATTAAAAAACAATGATTTATTTTTGTTCAAGGGTTTTTAGTAACGATTTGAGTTCTGTATAAATTTTTTGTACAGGCAAGCCTACAACGTTATAGTATGAGCCGTCGATTCGCTCAATGCCAATGTAGCCTATCCACTCCTGAATGCCATAAGCACCGGCTTTGTCAAGAGGTTTGTATTTTTCGACATAATATTCGATTTCTTGTGATTCAAGTTTTTTGAACCATACTTTTGTTGTACTGCTAAAGGTTTTCGAAAGGTTAATGGTTTTGATAGTAACGCCAGTTACGACGAGGTGAGTTTTTCCAGAAAGTATTTCAAGCATTTGTTTGGCTTTTTCTTTAGTATGAGGTTTGCCAATGATTTGATTGTCAGCAATGACCACTGTGTCGGCAGTTATGATTATCCAGTCAGGTTGGATTAATGATTCGAAAGCTTTGGCTTTTTTCTGTGATAAGTATTCAGGGACTTTTGTTAAGGGTAAACCGTTGGGATAATTTTCGTTGATGTCAACTGGCATAATAGTAAAATCGATGTCGAGGTTTTTAAGTAGCTGCTTTCTACGGGGAGAAGCAGAGCCTAAAATTACCCTGTAATTTTTTAGAAGTTGGTTTAACATTTTGTTTATTTTTGTTTATGTTTGACTTTGGCTTTAAATAGGTTTTATGATGTCAAAAATCGAAAAAAAATTTCTTATTCCGTTTTTAATTTTTGCAGCATTAGCAGTTGGACTGTTGATAGGGCGGTTTAGCTATATTTATAGCGACCAGTTACCTGAGATTTATCGAAAATCCAGAAGTCAGAAGTTGTTGAAACTCATTGATTTGATTAACAAACAATATGTTGACAAAGTCAATACAGATAGCATTGTTGATAATGTGATTTCTGATATTTTATATGAGCTTGACCCGCATTCGTATTATTACAACGCAAAGGATTATGGCAAATTTATGCAAGAGATTAGTGGAAAGTATTACGGCATAGGGATAAGATTTAGTATGGTGTTTGAAGACACTCCTGTTGTGGTCAGGGTTTTTCCAAATAGTCCTGCACAAAAGGCCCATTTGTTAGTGGGCGATATGATAACAAAAATCGATAGTATTCGTGCAGATACCATTTCGCAGGATTCAATTGTTATGTTGTTGAAAAGTTCAAGTCCTGAGCCAGTAAAATTAGGGATTCACCGTACTTTTAATGATTCGGATTTTACTGTTACAGTAAAGCGTGCGCAGATTAAAATGCCTTCAGTTATAGGTTATTATATCGATTCGTTGAACCTGGGATATGTAAAGATTTTGAATTTTGGCCGTACGACTTACGACGAGTTTATGCGATGTGTTGATAGTTTTCCTATGGATAGTATTAAAGGCTTAATTCTGGATTTGCAGGATAACCGGGGTGGGCTTTTGTATCAGGCTTTGAGTGTTTTAGACGAGTTTTTTCCTAAAAATGTGTTATTGTGCTACATGAAAAGCAAAAATTCTGTGACAAAGAAATGTTATTCGTTGCGCGAAGGAAAATTAGAAAAATTACCATTGGCGGTTTTGGTGAATAATAGCACAGCTTCTGCCAGCGAATTGATTGCTGGTGCGTTGCAGGACTATGATAGGGCAACGATTATTGGTACTCGTACATTTGGTAAGGGACTTGTGCAATCAGTTTTCAGATTTTCCGATGGTTCGGTTATAAGTCTTACTACTTCCCGCTATTATACGCCAAGTGGCAGATGTTTGCAAAAGCCTTATAAAGATTATGTTTACGATTTGATGGAAGACGACAGGGACACGAGTATTTTAGACACGACTCAGAAGTTTAAAACCCGTTCTGGACGTATAGTTTATGGTGGTGGAGGTGTTTTCCCGGATATTGTAATTCAAGATACTGTGTTTCGTAGTCCAATTTTGGTGTCGTTATTGTACGTGAAAATTTTAAAGTATTATGGACCTTTGTTGGTTAAGTATTCAGTGCCGCAAATAGAAAATTTTACAGATACAGCTTTGTCGCAGGTTTATAGAAATTACGATAAAGTTATTGATTACAAGTTGATTGAGTCTATTTATGGTGATTTAGAAGCTCAAAAGTTTTATAATCGTTATAGTCTGGTGTTTGCCAGAGCTGTTGAAGTTTTAACCGGAAAAAATAAACAAGTTTCAAATGGGCGATAAATATAAAACTATAGCCGACAGGGCAGAAGGCTATTTTACAGACCGCAAGAGCAAATTTTATAGTTTTGTCTTTCCTGTAAAGTCTGAGGAGCAGGTAAAGCAGATATTAAAGGATTTGCAGAAAAAATATCATGATGCCCGGCATATAGTTTATGCATTTGTGCTTGGACCAGAGGGAAAGATTTTTCGTGCCAGTGATGCTGGAGAACCGTCGGGGTCATCGGGACCGCCTGTTTTGCGTGCAATACAATCTATGGGGCTAACAGATGTCATGGTTGCTGTTGTACGTTATTTTGGTGGTAAAAAGCTTGGTATTCCAGGGCTAATACATGCTTATGGACAAGCTGCGCTGGATGCTTTGCAAAATGCTAAAATTATTGAAAAACGTGTAACACAGAAGTTTAAAGTTTCGTGTGATTACAATCAGGTAAGTAAAATTTTTAGTCTTTTAGAACAGTTTGAAGCTCAGTTGGTTGAGCAACAATACAGCGACAAATGCCACATCATAGTCGAAGTGCCTGTTGATAATAAGCAAAGGTTTTTGTCGGCTTTGAAACAAAAACTCTGGGATGTTTTAGTGCAGGAGGTAGAATAAAAATGTTATGAGTTTTAGCTTTTTTATTACTTTTGTGGAAGTTTAGGTTTAAGTAAAAATTAAATTTTTTAGCATGTTAGTTCAGATTTTGCAATTTATTTTGAGTATAACTCTTTTGGTTTTAATCCACGAATTTGGACATTATATTTTTGCAAAACTTTTCGGGGTAAAGGTCGAGAAGTTTTACATTTTTTTCAATCCAGGCTTCAGTATTTACAAGAAAAAAATCGGCGAAACAGAATATGGCATAGGCTGGTTGCCGTTGGGTGGATATGTTAAGTTAGCTGGAATGATTGATGAATCTCTGGATAAAAAGCAGCTGGAGCGAGAACCGCAGCCCTGGGAATTTCGCTCAAAACCAGCCTGGCAGCGTTTGATTATTATGTTGGGCGGTATTTTTATGAATTTTTTGCTGGCTTTTGTGATTTATATTTTCATTTTAGTCCATTGGGGTACGAATTATCTTCCTGCCAATGAGGTTAAAAGCATTATGGTTGATTCGTTGGGTCAGCAGTTAGGGCTTCGAAATGGTGATCGTATTTTGACAGTAAATGGCAAGCATGTAAAAAAGTTTAAGGACATTTATCTGAATTTAATTCTGGACGACCCGCATACTTTAACTGTTTTGCGAAGGGATACAGACACAGTTTATATAGTTCTGGATGATGCCCAAATAGCCCAGGTTTTGCAACATGGGCAGTTTTTTATGCCAAGTTTGCCTTTTGTGATTGCGGGGTTTGTTGATTCATCGGTTGCTAAAAAAGCAGGAATGCAAGTAGGGGATAGTATTGTAGCGATTGACACCATCCCAATAATAAATTTCTATCAAGCAAAAGAATTGTTAAGCAAGTTCAAAGGTAAAACCGTTGATTTTCATATTATTCGAGATGGCAAAGATACTGTGGTGACATTGACAATTCCCAAGTCTGGCAGAATAGGAGTGTTTATTGACACTGATTTTTCGAAATTCTACAAAATCGCAACAGAACGGTACAATTTATTACAGGCAATTCCGGCAGGTATAAAGCTGACGTTTTATCAAATAGGTTCGTATTTAAAACAGTTTAAATTGCTTTTGCAGCCCAAGACAAAAGCTTACAAGTCTGTGGGAAGTTTTATTGCAATAGGCAGTTTGTTTCCGCGGACATGGGATTGGTTGCATTTTTGGTCATTGACAGCCTTTTTGTCCATAATCCTGGCTGTGATTAATTTATTCCCGATTCCAGGATTAGATGGCGGACATGCTTTGTTTGCTATATTCGAAATGATAACCGGACGGCGTCCGAGTGATAAATTTTTGGAATATGCGCAAATCATTGGTATGATTCTTTTGCTGTTGCTAATTTTGTTAGCATTTTGGAATGATTTAACACGGTTTGTTTTTAAGCATTAAGTCTTGAAAGATGGAGCAGATTCGTGGAAAATTCTTTTTGCTGAACGATAAGATTTTACCTGCTTCGCAATTTGTCCCAGAAGTCATAGAATATGGCACCACTATTTACGAATTAATTAAGATTGTCAATTGCGTGCCTATTTTTTATGACGAATACATGGAACGGATGAACCAAAGTCTCAAAGCCATAGGACGGGAATTTTGGTTGACTTCGGAGCAGTTGAAAGAACGGATAAAATATCTCATAGAATTAAATTGCGTGCGTCAAACCGACCATTTGCGCCTGGTAATTAGTTTCGATAATTTGTTTTATCCCGAACAGGATAAGCTGTTTTTAGCTTATCTTGTACAGATGCATTTACCTACGCCAGAGCAATATGAAAACGGGGTTAAAACTTTAACTTTAAATGCCATTCGCCAAAATCCTAATGTAAAAGTCTATCTTCCTGATTTACGCCGTAAGGCAGAGCAACTTATCGCAAAAAATAATATTTACGAGGTAATTCTTTTAGATGACCAGAATCATATAACAGAAGGCAGCCGCTCAAATATCTTTTTTATCAAAAATAACACTCTTTACACTGCTTCGTTGCATAAAGTTTTACCCGGTATCACACGAAAAAAAGTTATTCAACTGGCAAAAAAACATAATATCGACGTACAGGAAACAAACATACATTACAGCGAACTGACGCATTTTCAAGCTGCCTTTCTAACCGCTACTTCACGAAAAATCGTTCCGATACGTACCATTGACAATTTCGTTTTTGACCCTAAAAACCAGCTACTTCGGCAATTGAAAAATTGGCTCGACCAGGAAATCAAAAATTACGCTGTTGAGCATTACCAGCAGTGGCAATGTTCAGGTTGTTAGGATTTTATGAACGAAAAATTAAACATCCGCCATAGTTTCTCCCTAACAATCGCAATGGCTGAATAAACACTGAACATTAAAGTGGCGAATGCATATTTTATCAATGGCTTTGTGATATGGACGTAAAATTTTTTAAACACAAAATAAATCACAAGTCCTAAAACAATGTAAAAAAGAATATCTTTTATCTCATATTCAATCGGCAAATACTTCCTACCCCAGAGAAACGAAATTACAACCATTGTGAAATAAGTGGTAAAACTTGTCCACGCACAAGCAATATAGCCAAATTTCGGAATAAATAAATAGTTGAGCGTCAGCGTGATAATAGAACCAATAGCAAAAATTACCATGCCATAGTGCGTACGATCGGTAAGTTTATACCAGAACGATAAAAGGAAAAACACACCAACCATCATCCTGCTGAGCAAAAGCGGGAAAACCACATTTAACCCTTCAAAATATCGCGGATTGATAATGTACTTAATAATGTCCAGGTAGAGCAAGACAAACAGAAAAATAGCCATTGCAAAAATTACGTAATACTTCATTATATCAGCGAAAACTTTATTCGAATCATGCTCTTTAGCATACGAAAAATAAAAAGGTTCAGCTGCATAGCGAAACGCCTGTACAAACAACATCATGATAAAAGCTATCTTGGCATTTGCTCCGTAAATTCCAAGCTGATACATAACATATTCGTGGGGATTGGGAACATTTGGCGGAACGACAGTCAGATATTTAAGCATGATACGGTCTGCTACTTCATTAATCGCTCCTGTAAGCCCGGTGATGAGCAGAGGCAAAGAGTAGCCTAATAGCTTGATAAGCAGTTGAAAACTGAATTTATAGCGGATTTTAAAAAGCGTTGGCAAAAATGACAAAAATATTACAGCACTGGCGATTAAGTTCGATATAAAAATATAACCTACGCCAATTGACGGATTGTAAAACTTACATAAGAAATTGCCTGGATGCTCTTTGTATAGATGCGGACACAGCAATAAAAAATATAAATTTAGGCCGATGTTAATCAAGATGTTCAGAGTTTTAAGGGCAGAAAAAGTCCATGCTTTATTCAATTGCCGTAACCGTGCGAAAAATATTGCACTAACAGCATCCATACCGAGAATGAACGCAAAATAAATAATGTACTCGACATGGTCGGCATAACCCAGGGCAGTGGCAATTTGACGGGAAAATAAAACAACAATTGACACAAAAAGGGTAGAAGTAGTCAAAAGCGACGTAAAAGCAGTGGAAAAGACCTGGTCAGAAGTATAATTTTTCTCAGAAAACCGGAAAAAACCGGTCTCCATGCCATAGGTGAGCAAAATTTGCAGTAAAACAGCGTAAGCATATAACTCTGTGACTACGCCGTACTGGTCTGGTAGAAAAGCGTCTGTATAAAGTTTTACCAGAAGGAAATTCAAAAATCGACTAATAACCGCAGGTAGGCCGTAAACAGCAGTCTGACCAAATAGCCTTTTAATGGGATTCATGACATGGATTAATTTTTGCCTTTAATAATTCTGCTGATTAAGTTTTTTCTCTGGGCTTGACGATTAGCTTTGTCTTTGATATAAATCATCATAATAGCTTCATGACCTAATTCTTCGACTTTTTCGTCGGTAGGCTCAAATCCATTCCAGATGAAGAAATCCACAAGATTCGTAGGGCTATGGAGATAAATTATTTTTTTCGAAGGCAAAACGTCTAAAATAATCTGACGAAGTAGTAACTGGCCAAAGCCTTGACTTCTAAATTGCTTGACAACAGCTAAACGTTCGATTTTAACGCCTTTTTCTGTTTCGCGCCATCTTGCTGTAGCTATAGGTTTATCGTTTATGTCGATTAAAAAGTGTGCTGAATCTATGTCAAATTCGTCAAAGTCGATTTGCGGGTCAATTCCCATTTCTTCAACAAAAACAGCTTTTCGTACTTTCATTGCATTTTGGAACATCGGATTTTTCATGCCGAACGATAACAGCTTGATTACCATTTTTCGTTTTGTGTATGAT
>WFZV01000030.1 GCA_015489395.1 Bacteroidales bacterium | reverse complement strand
TTTCAGACTTTGCTGGACGTTAAGCAGAAACGCAATGAGCTTATGTACCAGGAAGGTTCGAATGTGTCGTATAATACGCCATTTACCGTTTACGACCGCGACAGAAAAATAACTGTACTTGGCAATCCCAATTTGAGCAATGTAAAAGTAATAATGATTGGCGTAAGAAATCCGTCTCGTAATACCAACACACGACCGGACGATGGACAGCCTAAGTCAGGCGAAATTTGGGTCGATGAGCTAAGGCTCGAAGATTTCAACGACCAGGGCGGATGGGCTGCTGATGCTCGCTTGAACCTTACTTTAGCTGATTTGGGGAATATTAATTTTTCAGCATACACACATACTCCCGGCTTTGGTTCGTTAGAACAACGCGTTAATGAACGTTATAAGGACCAGACAATACAGTATGATTTAAGCACAAGACTGCAATTGGGCAAATTTTTTCCGAAAAAATACGGAGTATCTTTGCCAGTATATTTAGGCTATTCCGAACGGGTCTCAAATCCGGAATATAATCCGTTAGACCCTGATATTAAGCTGCGTACAGCACTATCGAATCCGAATTTGACAAAGGAACAAAAAGACGTCTTGCGCCACCTGTCGCAAACTTATGTACGGCGAAAGAGTTTTAACATTACAAACATCCGTATAACCGGTAAACAGCAAAGAACAGTAATTCGTAATGCCAGAAGAGGAGCCAGAGGAAAGAACAATAAGCGCGGACGAGGCCGTCCACGACGACGGGTTAAGCCGTTTTATGATATTTCTAATTTCTCGGCTTCGTTTGCCTACAATGAGATTTACCAGCGAAGTCCTATTATTAATTTCAACATACGTCAGGACTTGATGATGTCGTTTGCATATAGTTATTCGCCTAATCCGCCGAATATCAAGCCGTTTGCTAAAGTTAAATTGTTCAGAAAAAGAGCTTTTGCTTTGCTTCGAGATTTTAATTTTTACTATTTGCCCACGCGTTTGAATTATTCTGTTGAAGTCAATCGTCAATTTATCACTTATCAAGCGCGCAGTTTGAACCCGCAAGCAGACGTTATATTGCCAGTTATGTCTCAAAAGAACTTTTTGTGGCGAAAGAATTTTGATTTTTCGTACAGGCTTACACGTAATCTTAAATTAGATTTTTCGTCAAATACCCAGGCACGTGTCGAGCCTCAAGGCTGGCGGGATTTTAGCGGAAATTCGTGGGTACGAAGGATTTACAATCCTCACGACACAATTTTTATGTACATTTACGACCCTGGCCGAAATACTGTTTATTCGCACAATATCCGTTTGAATTGGCGAACTCCGTTGAACAAGTTTCCATTACTGGGCTGGACTAACCTCACGCTTTCGTACAATGCTAATTATGATTGGCGGCGAGGGCAAGACCCTGTTACTGTTCCAGCTACAGATTCGACGCCGGCTTATACAATCGATTTTGGGAATATGATTCAGAATTCGTCTGTTGGTCAGGCTAATTTGCAACTTAATTTCGTTAGTCTGTACAATAAAGTTAAGTTTTTGCGTGATGTAAATACGCGTTTTGGTCCAAAAGGACGTAGGACAAACCGCCAGTCGATGCAAAAAGTGAGCTTTGAAAAGAAATACCGCATTTTGCGTGCGAATCGTGGCTTTGTTGTGCATCATAATCTTAAATCTTCTCGAATAGTCAAGGTGGTTGTTGTTGATTCTGCCGGGAAAAAGCATAATTTGCGATATACTGTTATTGACCAGAATCAGCTTCGTATCCGTCCGAAGAAAAATTATGTCAATGCGACAATACGAGTGGAGGCCTTGCGACCTAAGAAAGAATCTGTTTTGTCGATAGTTAAAGATTACACATTGCGTTCGATGATGTTCTTGCAGAATGTTTCGGTAACATACAAGGTCAATGGTGGGTCGTTGATAAATGGATTTATGCCAGAAGCTAAAGTTTTTGGTATGGCTAAAATCAATGATACCTGGGCGCCAGGCTGGAGGTTTATTTCTGGTTTTGAAGATGAAAATTTCCTTGATTATGCAGCAGCTCACGGCTGGATTACTACAGACACTTTGTTTAACCAGCCAATAAATTTCACCAATGCCAATGAATTTCGTATGCGAGTTAGCCTTTCGCCGTTTAATAACGTGCGTATTGACCTTAACTTCCAGCGGGATTTTAGTTTTCAGACTACAAAATATGGTTATGCTCTCGACGATGGTCAATTTCACAGGCTTAACATGATTAAAACCGGTAATTTCTTCATTTCCACGAATATGATTAAAACAGCTTTTGAAAAATACGACCCACTTGCTTTTAAATCAGACGCTTACAATAAGTTTTTGTATTATCGAAAAATCATCGCAGACAGATTGGCTGCACGCCGCAAACAAATCGATCCGAATTATTCCGGTGCTTTGCTTCTGGACACGATAACTGGCGAATATTACCCACAGGGCTACAGTTTTTACGCCCAGGATGTGCTGATTCCAGCGTTATTAGCAGCATATACAGGCTTTGACCCGACAAAAATTGAATTAACCAATTTCCCTACTTTACCATTACCTGACTGGCGAATAAATTTCGACGGATTATCTAATTTGCCTTTTATCAAAAAGTTTGTCAATAAAATCACTTTAACACACTCTTATTCTGCGACTTACACGGTTAATAACTTTCAGTCAAATCCTAATTTCGACTTTGATACTTACGAGCAATATGGTTACAGCGACGTGGTTTATCAAAATACAGGCGATTTTATTCCTGTTTACGAAATTTCAGCTGTGTCGCTAAGTGAGCGTTTTATCCCATTTTTAGGCTTAAATATGCAATTCAAAAACAAAATGAGCATACGGCTTGATTACAAACGCACCCGTGATATTTTCCTGTCGTTTAGCAATAGCCAGATACGCGAGCGCCACAGTAATGCATTGACTTTAGGTGCTGGTTACATTATTCCAAATGTACGGTTAAACATCAATACTCCTTCTGGTCCGCAGACGCTTAAAAGCGATTTAAATCTGCGTTTGGACCTGACATACGAGCATACTTACGAAATTTACCGTAGAATTATCGAACAAATTAGCCAGTTAAATATCGAACGAAAAAATCTAATTCTCTCAATCACCGGTGATTACAACATAAACGACAAAGTGTCGGTGCAATTGTATTACAACCACAACGTTATGGAGACCAACACTGCACCGAAAACTCTTAACTTAGAAGGCGGTTTTCGTGTACGCGTAGTACTCACGCAATAACAATTGGGAGCTAAGCACCGGGGTTTGTGACGATAGGCTGTCCGCAAAGTTTTTTAAAAGTGACCTGTATTATTTTACGGTGCGGACAGCCTATTTTTGTTTGTACTCAAAGATTTTGAATTCAATACGGCGGTTTTTAGCTCGTCCTGCTGCTGTTTTATTTGATGCTAAAGGGCGGGTATAGCCGTATCCAACTGTAAAAATCCGTCCAGGAGCAATGCCGTATTTTACCAAAAGACGTTTTGCAGCTTCAGCGCGGCGTTTTGATAAGTCAATGTTGTACTGGTAACTGCCAACGCTATCGGTATGTCCTTCGATTCGTAGATAGACGTTTGGGTGTTTTTTCATGAAGTTGGCTATTTCGATTACGCCTTTAATTTCGCTTTTAATGATTCGGTCGCTGTTGAAAGCAAAGTAAATGTTTGGGAAGTGGATGTGTTCGAATTCTGTAAGGATTTTTTTGTCAGTAACAGGCTGTTGAGGTGGTCGTTTAGGTATCTGGTAGTGATGTAAGATTTGCCGCTGTTTTTTAGTCAGCGGTGGGTTGACCTGTATATGTTTTTGAGTTAGAGGAATATGTGAGTCATTGTTGAATTTTACCACAACGGAATCGTGGTGTTTAAAGTTCTGGCACATTTGCAGCAGGGCGATGTATTGCCCTGGATGTTGGGTTATGAAGTTAAATTTGTAATAATAGCGTCGTTTGAGGTCAACGTCCAGGAAAATTCGCTTTAGTTCCTGGGTTCGGTAAATATGATAGTAAGCACCGCCAGTGAGGTAAGCAAGGTCCATAAGGTATTTTTCGTTAATATCCGGGCCAAAGCCGATTGTGAATATTTCGATATGGTAACGGTTTGCTGCAGAGATAACTTGTTCTTTAGTGTGTTGCGATGAGTTTTCTTTGCCGTCAGTGAAAAGCAGGATAACCTTTTTGGGGTAGCTGGCATATTTGAGTTTTTCAATGGCTAAGTAAGCTGCGTCGTTGATAGCAGTGCCACCGCCAAAGCCTTGTAAACCAGTGTTGTTTAAGTATGGGTAAAAAGGAGCTATGTTTTTCGTCAGGTTAACCAGGAGTTTGACGCGATTATCGTATTTAATCAGCAGGAAAGCGTCCTGTGGTTTTTTGTTTTTTATAAGTTGCAGTGCGCCAAACTGCACGCTGTTTGCCCGTTGGTCGCCCATAGAGCCGCTCTGGTCAAGGACTAAAGCGTATGCTGTTGGTTGGTTTTCGTGGACTTCTTTGACCACGAAATTGGTTTGTTGAACTTTTAGGCTTTTGTTCATAATCAGCAGTTTACACCAGAGATAGAGCCATTGTGGGTTTGTGGCTCCTGTAATGATATTGCCTTTTTCGTCGATTAAATTGAGTTTTATGTTTAAATTTTTGGGATCGAGGTTCATGCCGCGGAAGATAACGTAAAGTTTGTGGGTATCGACTTTTGTCACAGGTTTAATGTTTTGTGCGAAGATGTATTTGTAGTTAGGAGGTGGTTGGTCGCGCGGGATAAGTTTTTCTTTGATTTCAAGGCTGGTTCCAAGCTGGTGAAGCTCGGCTACGGTGTTGTTTTCCATTGCGTTAGATAAATCGCTTGTTAGCAGGTAAAAAACTGTCCCGGATATGTCCAGGAATAGTTTACGGCTGTCCGGAGAAAAGCAGATGTAATTTGCATCAGGATAGCTAATTTGTCGTAGATTTATAGTTGCGTCTCTGATAAGCAGGAATTTGCGTGCGCCTTGATATACAGGCATTATCACGTACCGGTAATTAGGACTAAATTTTCGTTTTCTAAGTTGTTCGTTTACTGAGAGTTTAGGTGATTTTGTGGGATTGAGCATTGCCCAGTGGAGAGGGGTTATTGTATTTTTAGTGTAATTGAATAACCACGCGTTTAAAACGTCGGTTGGTAAAACGAGTTTTTCGTCAGCGGTCCAGCGGATTGGATAAAATTTGTAGTCCTGGTGTGATTTGTTGGTTATTTGTCCTAAAAGTTTTTGGGTTTTAAGGTCAAAGACAGAGATTTTTACTATACTGCCAAATTGTTGGTAAATGGCTAATTTACTGCCACTGGTACTTAATGAGCTTTTACCCGGGATAATAGCCACAGGTTTTAATCCATTTCGTTGCATTAATTGGTCTGAGCTGATTTCAGTTAATTGTACGATTGAATCTTTTGTAGTTTGTGGCAAACGGTAAGTTTTAATCCATATTTTGTTTACACCGTTTAACCTGATTTGTAGCGTATTGTTTAAAAATTTAGCTTCTGTTGCCTGAAAGATTTTTAATGGATAAATATTATCTTTTCGCCAGATTATCAAGTGATTGTCTGTTGTAAGAGCAGCGATGTATTTTCCGTTTTGAGAGATTAAAATTTGTTTTAAAGATTTGTGGTTGGTTAAATATTTTGTTTGTTTAAGAGCTTTAAAATCATAGCTATAGGCAAATCCATTTGAAATAACAGCTAAATTTTTGTCGTCTTTGCTAAACTGGAAGTTTTTTATGTCAAAATATTTTTTCATCAGTCTTCCGTCGTACCGTCGATAAATGAATAAAACATTATTAGCCGTAATGCTGATATAATTTGACGAAGGAGAAAAATTGATTCGGTCGAATCTGTTGACTTCTATTGGGAATTTTTGCAAAATTTTTCCTGTATTTGTCTGATATACAAATATTTTAGGAATACTCTGGTCAATGGTAAAATTTGCCAGAAGCTGACCGTTACTGCTGATAGCACCTTGTTGGGCAATGCCTGATGATATAGCAAAAATCAAGACGATAAG
>WFZV01000029.1 GCA_015489395.1 Bacteroidales bacterium | reverse complement strand
TCCTAATACAATTAACAATGTGCTTAGTTATTTTATGATATTAACAGGTGCTGTTTTATCTGTTCTGAAGATAAAAGAAAAGATATGATAAAATAAGTAATATATCTTCAGATGTTTACGGTTTTAGTCATAGTGTCTTCCCCTTCCCCCAAGGTAATCCGCTCCTATTCAGAAGTAAAGACAAGTAGTAGAAAACTAATACAAAGGTAGTTAGCTTCGTACTCTGACTTTACTCTGTCTATAGTAGAGTGCTGAGAAAACTAAAGCCTAATCCCAGCGGCTTTACTGGAATTAGGCTCGTGGGGAAATGGGGGATTGTAGGAATTATAGTTTTATGAATTTTGCTGTGGATGTTTTGTTATTTGTCTGGATTTTGATGATGTACAAACCCGGATTTAGCTGCGAGACATCGATTTTGTCAGAAAATCGATGTCTCGCAATGGTTTTGCCGTCCATGCTGTAGATGGTGAATAGTCCGTTCGTGGCGTTTTTAACGTAGATAAAGTGGGTCGCAGGGTTTGGGTAGATTGTTGAATTTACAGGAGTTTGGTCAAGATTTGCAATGCTTTGGGGTACGTTTGTATAAAAAGCGTAGATTTGTCCGGATTGTGGACCGTTAGCGTTTTGTCCGTAGGCACCGATAAGTATTTTGTTGCTGTCGAGGCCAACGGCATAGCCGAAGTAGCTTTGTAGTTGCCGGTCGCTGGCTATTAGTGTATCTTTCAGCTGGAATGCTCTGAAGGATGAGTCTGCAGGTTTTTGGTAAAGGTAAGCAGCACCGTAATATTGATATGAAAATCTGCTGCTTATGAGTAAGTTGTTGTGATTTAGGCTTAAATCCTGGCCAAAATAGACATAAATGTGCGATTCTGGTGGCCGGATTTTGAATTTAGCAGTGTCGTTTTGCCAGCCAGAACCTGGTACCCGGTACAGATAGACCAGTCCGTTATAATCATTGGCGTTTATTGCTGAGACGGCTAAAATACTATCGTCAAAAGCGAGTGCATGGCCGAAGTCAAAATTTGGTTGTGCGCTGTCTGCAAGGATTTTAGCTTTTAGAGTAAGATTTGACCATGATTCGCTGGAATTTTTGATAAAAACGTAAACTGAGCCGCTTTTGTATGGAGTAATGTTGTCCTCTGGTGCGCCGACGATAAGGGTATTTTTCGTAAGGACAACGTCACTGCCGAAGTGTGCATAGCTGTAGGCGTAGTTTCTGCCAGCCACCCGGTAGGTTTCGTTGATTGTGCCTGTCCAGCCGGAGCCTGGTTTTTCGAAAATATAAACATCGCCGAAGTTATCGCTTTGGTTGTCGCCTATTGCAATGGTGTCGCCGTAAACAGATATCGAACAGCCAAAGTTGCCGGCTATTGATAGGTTAGAAGGCTGTAAAACAGCTGATTCTGTGGTATCTTTCCAGTCGCCAGATTGTGGTTTGACGTAGACAAAGGCTTTAAAGTCGTTTGGAGCGCTGACTACGATAAGGTTGTGGTTAATAGCAACTTTTTCACCAAATTTTCCGGTGAAATTCGAATCTGTACTGACCAGTCGTGCGATAATGTTCCAGGCGTTGCCGTCGTGTTTTAGCACGTATGCGCAGCCGCGATGGTCTTTATAACCTGGAGCGCCGACTACAGCGTAATTTCCGTCAATATCAAGGCTGTAACCTGTGAAGTCGTAAGAGTTGTCGTATTTAGCTGGAGCAGAGATTTTTTGTGTTTCTGTGCCTGTTGTCCAGGAGTTGTTTGTTCCAGGAAAATAGAAAACAGCGCCTTCTTTGGAAATTATGTCATCGCGATTGTATGCGCCTATGAGTAATTTATCGCCTTGAACAGCAATAGCAGAGCCGAACCGCGAGTTGTAAAGCCCGTCGGACATTGTTAGTGTTGCGGTAGGATTCATGTCTGTCCAGTTTCCGTTTGAATCGAAGACGTAAACCGCTCCTTGTTGTCCGAGGTATTTATCTGCACCAACAAAGGCAACGTCGCCCTGTATTTCTACTGTACTGCCCAGATTGATAGATGATTGCGTGTTGACAGAAAGTTCGGCCAGTTGCGTTATGTTTGACCAATCATTTGTATCTAATTTATAAACAAAAGCACGTCCGGAGCGGTTTTTACCTGGAGCGCCGACGATTAAAGTATCGCCTTGAATAGCTACGTCTGTGCCAAAGTAAGCCAAAGCAGCAGTATCGCTCAACATTATTTTTGCTACCTGGTGTGCTGTTGTATCAGCCATTTGATTTAAGTCGAAAATATAAACAGCGCCGGTGTAAACAGAATCAGGGGCGTTGTAATAAGGGGCGCCGACAACAAGGATGTTGTTGTCCACGTCCAGGCATTGACCGAAATTTGCTTCGATGTGATTGTAATCTGTTGGCATGATTCGGTACGTTTCGCTGGCATTTGTCCATCCACCATTGGGTTTTACGTAAACGTAAATGGGATTTAACGATGAGCCATAGCCGCTTGAGCCGACCAGGATTAAAGTGTCCAGGAGTTTAACGCTCGTTCCGAAATATTGCCCGTGTACGTTGTCTGATGGATAAAGCATAGCCACCTGTGATGCGCTGGCCCATGATTGGCTGGGCGATTTTTCGAAGACGTAAACCGCACCAATGCTTGCGTAAGCGTATGGAGCGGCAACAACGATAGTGTTTCCATGAATATCGACGTCGTGTCCGAACTCCAGATTTTTACCAGGTGTGTTGAGAGTAAGCGTTGCTTCGTATTGCCAGGTAGAGCCGTCGAATTTATAGATAAATGCAGCTCCTTTGTTTAAGTAGTTAGGAGCGCCAACAACAGCGTAGTCCCCGTCAATGGCAACTGATGTGCCAAAGAAATTTCTAATATTGTTTAAATACGGGGGCGGAACCAGAATTTGCTGTTCAGTTGTCTGGGAAAAAAGTAAGTTAAAGAACAGCAAAAGCGCAGAAAAAAGGAAGATTTTTCGCATAAAAAAGGATTTAAGGTTGATTAATTTTGGTTAAATTTAAGCATTTTTACGTAAAAAAATGAGGTTGACTGAAATTTTGTGGCAAGTTTTTTATATTTGTTTAATTTGACTGTGAAATTGGTATTTAATTTTTTTAGTTTTGTTTTAAATGTCAAATTTTGATACTGTTAAAAATAAATTTTGATATGCTAAAAGGCAAAAAAATACTTTTAGGCGTAACTGGCGGCATTGCTGCATACAAATCTGTTTATTTGCTGCGGGAGTTGAAAAAACAGGGTGCAGAAGTTAAGGTTGTAATGACACCCATGGCAAAGGAATTTGTCGGAAAATTGACTTTCGCCACATTGTCGGGATATCCTGTTGAGGAAGAATTTTTCGATCGGCAGACAGGGCAGTGGTTTAGTCACGTTGAGCTTGGTTTGTGGGCAGATGTTTTTTTGATTGCACCTGCCACTGCCAATACAATAGCAAAAATGGCGCATGGTTTAGCTGATAATCTTTTGCTTACAACGTATTTGTCTGCCCGTTGTCCTGTAATTATCGCACCAGCGATGGATGTTGATATGTATAATCATGCGGCGACGCAGCAGAATTTGTCGGTTTTAAAGCAGCGGGGAAATATTGTTTTAGAGCCGAATGAAGGAGAGCTTGCCAGTGGACTGGTGGGACGCGGACGCATGCAGGAGCCAGAGCAAATTGTTGAGTTTTTAGAACGTTTTTTTGCTAAGTCGCAGTCATTGAAAGGTTTAAAAGCACTTGTCACAGCAGGTCCGACGTACGAACTGATTGACCCTGTGCGGTTTATTGGTAATTTTTCGAGTGGAAAAATGGGGTATGCAATAGCGGAGGAATTGGCTATGCGCGGGGCTAAAGTGTTTTTGATAAGTGGCCCGACGCATTTGTCGATCGCACATCCAAACATTGAGCTGATTAAGGTTGTGTCGGCACGGGAGATGCACCGTAAGGCCCTGGATATTTTTCCGTCGGTTAAAATAGCTGTTTTAGCTGCAGCAGTGGCAGATTATCGTCCAGCTGAGGTAGCCAGCCAGAAGATTAAGAAATCTGGCGATGAGTTGGTTATCCGGTTGGTTAAAAATCCTGATATTGCGCGGGATTTGGGCAAATTAAAGTCAACAGGGCAGATTTTAGTTGGCTTTGCGCTTGAGACAGATAACGAGTTGCAAAATGCAGTTGAGAAATTAAAGTCCAAGAATTTTGATTTTATAGTTTTAAATTCGTTAAAAGACGAGGGAGCGGGCTTTGGCACAGATACAAACAAAGTAAAGTTTATTTTCAGCAATGGGCAGATAAAAGATTTTCCGTTGAAAACAAAGAAATATGTTGCAAAAGATATAATCGACCAGATACAGGATTTGCTTGAAAGACAGTAGGTTGTGTGCAGGAGCTTATGTGCAATGCACACGATTGCGAGAGTATTTGGTTGGTTTTCAGCGGTTTGATAGTGTAGCAAAAAAGCTAATTTCTTCTTGTTTTTGCGAGTTTTTTTATATTTTTAAATGAATAAAAAAGTCAAAAAAATGTCACAGCAACCAGATTTTTTGTTTGAAGTTAGCTGGGAAGTATGTAATAAAGTCGGCGGCATACATACAGTTGTTTCGACCAAGGCATATTCGGTCAAGCAGCGCCTTGGCGATAATTACATTTTGATAGGGCCAGATATCTGGCGTGATAGTACGAACTCGGAATTTGAGGAAGATGATAGTTTGTTTAAGTATTGGCGCCAGATTTTAGAGAAAGAAGGTTTAAAGGTGCGGGCAGGTCGCTGGCGTATTTTAGGTAATCCCATAGTTTTTTTAGTTGATTTTTCGCAGGTTTTTCAGAAAAAAAACGAAATTTTCGCGCATTTTTGGGAGGTTTATGGGCTTGATTCTTTGTATGGACAGTGGGATTATATTGAACCAGCGATGTTTGGTTATGCCGCTGGCCAGGTAATTGAGAGCTTTGTGTTACATCATTTAAGTTCGAAAGACAGGATTGTTGCGCAGTTTCATGAGTGGATGACCGGAACAGGTATTTTGTATTTAAAAGAACATCTGCCGCATGTTGCCCTTGCATTTACGACCCATGCAACGGTAGTAGGCCGTGCATTAGCAGGCAATCGTTTTCCGCTTTACAAGAATTTACCCAATATCAACGCAGACCAAAAAAGTCGTGAATTTAACGTAATTTCAAAGCATTCATTGGAGAAAATTTCAGCGCGAGAAGCAGATGTTTTTACCACAGTGAGCGACATTACAGCACGCGAATGTCAATTTATTCTTGGTAAAAAGCCGGATATTGTAACGCCAAATGGTTTTGAAAAGCATATTGTCCCACCGGAAGAGGTTTTAAACCAAAAACGCACACAAAACAGACAGTTTCTTTTGCGGCTTGCAGAAGCGCTTTTCGGCTATAAATTACCGCAAGATGCTCATCTTGTTGCTATAAGCGGTCGATATGAATTCTGGAACAAGGGAATCGATGTTTTTATCAAAGCCCTGGCCAATCTGAATGCACGAAAGAACTTTAACGGCACTGTTGTAGCTTTTATTTTCGTACCCGCTGATAATTACGGCCCACGTAAGGACCTGCTGCAAAGGCTTAATGCAGAAAATCATCTGGATTTTGAACCATTAAAAAACAAAATTTTAACCCATAACTTACACCACGAAGAATACGACTTGATTTTAAACGAATTGCTTAAAAACGGCCTTGATAACCGTCCTGAAAATCACGTTAAAGTCGTCTTTGTACCTGCATATTTAAACGGCAATGACGGTATTATCAACAAAGTTTATTACGATGTGCTTCTGTCAATTGACCAGACAATTTTCCCATCTTATTACGAACCCTGGGGTTATACTCCTTTAGAAAGCCTTGCTTTTTACGTACCCACAACCACTACAAGCCTGGCCGGATTTGGACAATGGATAAAAAAACAAAATCTCCATACAACTGAATGCATAACAGTTCTGGAGCGTACAGACGACAATACCGAACAGGTAATCCGTCAAATCAGCGATGAAATAATTTACTGCTCAGCAATTGAGCCTGACGAATTTGAGACTATCCGGCATTCTGCGCATCTGGTAGCACTTACTGCTTTATGGAAAAATCTGGTTGAATTTTACTTTAAAGCTTATGAAATAGCCATTGAGCGGGCAGCTAAAAAGTCAGAAGGCAAAAAATTTCCTTCGCTCAAAGTACCTATACCAGCAGTCAAACGAAAAGTCGAACTTCCACATTGGCGTACTGTGGCTGTCGAACCGCAGTTACCAGAAAAATTCAAAGGCCTTGAACAACTGGCACGTAACCTCTGGTGGGCATGGTCGCCCGAAGCACAAGAGGTGTTTAAATACATTGACCCGGAAAATTGGGAAAAACATAAAAATCCTATAAAACTGCTTAATGAATTGTCTTTTAAGCGGTTGAAAGAGCTGGAACAGGACGAGATTTTTATCGAAAAATACCAATATACTTACAAAAAATTTCAGGAATATCTAAACCAAAAACCATCGCAAGAGCATCCGCTCATCGCATACTTTAGCATGGAGTACGGCCTGATAAACCCTTTGCGAATATACTCCGGTGGACTTGGCGTACTGGCAGGAGATTATTTAAAACAAGCCAGTGATAACAACGTGTCCATGGTGGCTGTTGGGCTTTTGTACAAATACGGCTATTTTACACAAAAACTATCAATAAACGGCGAACAAATAAGCGAACTTATACCTCAAAATTATTCTGAGCTGCCTATCGAACTGGTTAAATCCAATTCAGGACAGCCGCTTTTGGTCGAAATTGGTTTTCCTGGACGAAAACTTTACGTCCAAATCTGGAAAGTCAACGTTGGACGCATTGCATTATACCTGTTAGACACTGACATTGACAAAAACCAACCTCAAGACCGGTCGATAACCCATCAACTTTACGGAGGAGACCTTGAAAACAGGCTTAAACAGGAATTCGTCCTGGGTATTGGTGGCGTACGTGCTTTGCATTTGATGGGTATTGAGCCTGACCTTTATCACATGAACGAAGGACATACTGCGTTTTTAGGCCTCGAAGTTATACGAAACTACATGAACAATTATCATTTTACATTTGCCGAAGCTCTGGAGCTGACCCGTGCTGGAGCTTTGTTTACAACGCATACGCCTGTGGCTGCTGGCCATGACCATTTTCCGGACGAGTTAATCATGGCATATTTCGGTCACTATCCCGACAGACTGAAAATAACATGGGAAGAATTCATGGCGTTGGGCAAATTAAATCCTAACGACAAGGACGAACTGTTTTCAATGAGCAACCTGGCTATTAACCTTTCGAGCTACGTAAACGCTGTTAGTCGAAAACACATGGATGTAACACGCAAGATGTTCCAAAAACTCTGGGAAGGCTATTTTCCTGAGGAACTGGAGAATATCGGTTATGTAACGAATGGCGTGCATTTTCAGACCTGGGCGCATAATCAGTGGAAACGCTTATTTGACAAATATTTCTCAAAACCGAGCGATGAGCTTTTACACGATCCCAAAGTCTGGTACAAAGTTTATTCTATTCCAAACGAGGAGGTGTGGCAAGTGCGCATGCAGATTCGCCAGCAATTAATCGATTACATACGTCAGCGTATAAACCAGTATTGGCGGCGTAGAAGAAAAGACCCACGCCAGATTATTGCTATTGAGAACAATTTGAGTAAAGACGGCTTGCTGCTTGGCTTTGCCCGTCGTTTCGCTACTTACAAGCGGGCATATTTGTTGTTTAAAGATATTGAGCGCCTTTCGCGAATAATAAACAATCCAGAGCGTCCTGTGCAATTACTGTTAGCAGGTAAAGCTCACCCAGCAGATAAAGCAGGTCAGGAGATAATTAAGCAGGTTGTTGAGGTTTCGAGAAGACCTGAGTTTTTAGGCAAAATCATCTTTTTAGAGGATTACGATTTGGACCTGGCAAAACAGCTTGTTTCAGGCGTGGATGTATGGATAAACACGCCTACCCGTCCGCTTGAAGCCAGTGGAACAAGTGGCATGAAAGCTTCGATGAATGGCGTATTGAATTTGAGTGTCCTTGATGGTTGGTGGATAGAAGGTTATGTCGAAGGTGCTGGCTGGGCATTGCCAGAGGAAAAAGCTTACGAAAACCAGGAGTATCAGGATCAATTGGACGCTGAGATGCTTTATGAAATTCTGGAAAATGAAGTTGTGCCGACTTTTTATAACCGTAATCAGGACGGAATTCCACATAAGTGGGTGGAAATGATTAAGAAAAATATTGCTGAAATCGCACATAGATTTACAACAGCCCGTATGATTGACGAGTATTTTAGCAAGTACTACAACCGTATGTACCAGCGCAAACAACTGCTTATAGAGAACGATTTTCATAATTTGCATGATATTGCCTCATGGAAACACCGTTTGGCTAACAGCTGGGATAACATCAAATTGGTTGATATTAAAGACAAGCAGATTTTGACGCAGCCTTTGGTTTTGGGCAAGAATTATGACGTTGAAATCCTCATAGATTTAGATGGTATATCGCCGGATTGTGTTGGAATTGAATTAGTAATTTCCGAACAAGGCCATGTTTTAGAAACGCACCAGTTGCAATACGTTGATCGTGAAGGGACTATAGTCCGGTATAGGTTGAGTTTTCAGCCGACAAAAGCCGGTTTGTTGAACATGGCTTTACGTGTTTATCCGCATCATAAATTATTACCACACCGTCAGGATTTTGCTTATGTAAAATGGATTTAAAATTTTTGAACTATGAGTTATTTAAAGTTTGATCGTAACCAGTTGGTAAATTTGAAATATTCGTTAGGCATTGAGATTTTACGTTCAAACCGGGCAGGGGCTTATGCTTTTTCGACTTTGCCATTTGCCAACACCCGAAAATATCATGGTTTACTTGTTGTGCCTTTGTGGGACCTGGATGGCGAATGGCATGTTTTGTTATCTGCCCTGGATGAGACTGTAATTCAGCACGATAGGGAATTTCATCTGGCTTTGCGTAAATATCCGAATACATATCATCCGCAGGGGCATAAATATTTACGTGATTTTTATACAGACCCGATACCGACGCATATTTACCGGGTTGGAGGTGTGATTTTGAAAAAAGAAGTGATTTTGGTCGAAAATGAAGACCGGATTTTGTTCCGTTACACATTGTTGGATGCTCATTCAGACACGTTTTTGCGATTGCAGCCGTTTTTTGCTTTTCGTCAAAGGCACAGGTTGTCAAAGGCGAATTTTGATGTAATTCCCAGGGTCGAAATGATTGAAAACGGGGTTAAATACCGCATGTATGAAACTTATCCGTATTTGTATTTACAGGCTTCAAAAACAGTCGATTATACCCATGCGCCAGATTGGTACTACAATGTCGAATATGATGAAGAACGGCGTCGGGGATATGAATATCACGAAGATTTGTACTCAATAGGATTTTTCGAATTTCCGATAAAAATCGGCGAGACAGTTGGCTTTTCAGTGGGTACTTCGCCAATGAAGCCAGGTATGATTAAGCGAAAATTTACTCTTGAGGTTAAAAAGCGTATTCCACGCACCAGTTACGAAAATAATCTTGAGAATGCCGCACAGCAGTTTTTCATGAACCGTGACGGAAAGCTTTATATAATCGCAGGATTTCCCTGGTTCGGTGTATGGGCAAGGGATACGTTTATCTCGCTGCCGGGTCTGACAATTGCACGGGGAAAACCAGAATTGGCTTACAAGGTTTTAGATGTGATGAAACAACATTTACGCGATGGACTTTTCCCAAATGCAGGAATGGACGAGAATTCAGATGTAAATTCAGCAGATGCGCCTATGTGGTATATCTGGGCAATACAGCAATTGGCTTATCATACGCACGATTGGCAGAAAATCTGGCGAAAATATTGGCAATCGATCCGTCATATTCTTGAAGCATACCGGCGCGGCACACATTACAATATACATCAAGACGAAAACGGACTGATTTATCAAGGCGTTGAAGGCAAAGCCCTTACGTGGATGGATGCTATTGTCGATGGCAAACCTGTTACGCAGCGGCGCGGTTATGCAGTAGAAATCAACGCTTTATGGTACAATAATGTGAAATTCGCACTTGAGCTGGCTCAACGCTTTGAAGATAACCAATTTATCGCACAATGGCAGGATTTACCAGAGAAAATCAAATCATCGTTTTTAGAGCTGTTTTGGGACAATAGCAGAAAGTATTTAGCCGACTATGTCAACGAGCAAGAGCGCAATTTTGATGTTCGTTCCAATCAGGTTATTGCAACGTCTTTGCCTTATACTATGCTTTCGCTGGAGCAGATGCGTCATGTTTTACAAATCGTTGTAAATCAGCTTTTAACTCCTAAGGGCCTGAGAACTTTATCACCTAATCATCCTCAGTACAAAGGTATTTACCAGGGCGACCAACGTCAACGTGATCTGGCGTATCATCAAGGGACTGTTTGGGTCTGGCAATTGAGCCATTTTGTAGAGGGGTATTTGCGCGTCCACCAGCGTAGTGGTTTGAGCTTTGTAGAACGGATTTATCATAATTTCGAAGAAGAGATGTCCCGTGGTGCTATTGGTACAATACCTGAGATTTTCGATGGCGACGCACCGCATCATCCACGAGGTGCAGTGTCGCAAGCCTGGAGTGTTTCGGAGGTTATCCGAATCAAGTTTATTATTGATAATTTTAAAAAATCATTTGAAAATCAGTAAATTTTAACAAAATGTAGAACAACAATGCGAGTTTTAACTTTTGGTTGGGAGTTTCCTCCTCACATAAGTGGCGGGTTGGGTACAGCGTGTTATGGCCTGACTAAAGCTTTGAGTAAATTAGGTGTAGAAATTATTTTCGTAGTGCCAAAGTTGTTTGGCGATGAAGACGTGCAAATAGGCAAATTAATTTCTGCAAGCGAAGTTCCAGTTAGAATTTTACGGCAGGTTAAAACCGAATATCTTGAAAATTACAGTCTTGAAAACCTGTCTGAGCCTATAAATTTAGAATTTGAAAAAGAAAATTATTTTGAATTTGACCGTTTTTTCGAAAAAGTCCGTAAAATATCCATAAATTCACCATTAATCCCTTACGCCAATCCGCAGACATTTGACGAGTATTTACGATTGTTAGGCATTGATAAAGAGCAAATCCAGATTAAAGACAAAGAATTTCTGGTTTATCAATCAGAGGGGCAAACTAACTTTGCAAAAATCACCCACGATGATGTCCGTAGTTTTTACGAGCAAGTAAAATTCGATTTTTCAGGAGGATATGGGCAAAATCTGTTTCAAGAAGTGGTTAATTATGCTCTTGTTGCCCGTGAAATTGCAAAAAATGAGCAATTTGACGTAATACATGCCCATGATTGGTTAACTTATCTGGCAGGCGTTGAAGCAAAACGGATTAGTGGAAAACCTCTGGTGGTTCATGTTCATGCGACAGAATTTGACCGAAGCGGAGAAAATATCAATTACACTGTTTATCAGATCGAACGGTACGGCATGCAAAATGCTGATATTGTCATAACTGTGAGCAATTGGACTCGCAACATTGTAATTAACCGTTATGGCATAGACCCGGACAGGGTATTTACTGTTTACAATGCAGTTGACCATTTACCGGATTATAAAAAACACTTTAAAAAGACTGTACCAGAGAAAATTGTAACGTTTTTAGGCAGAATAACTTTTCAAAAGGGACCAGAATATTTTATCGAGGCAGCAAAACTGGTTTACGACCGGTGTCAGGATGTGCGTTTTGTTATGGCTGGCTCAGGTGATATGTATTGGCGCATGATACGCCTGGCTGCCAGCCGCAGGATAACAGATAGGTTTCATTTTACAGGTTTTTTGCGGGGAATAGATGTTATTCGCTTATTGGATATTTCAGATGTTTATGTAATGCCATCGGTTTCTGAGCCGTTTGGTATTTCGCCATTGGAAGCAATGCGTTTTAATGTTCCTGTTATTATTTCCAAACAATCAGGAGTGGCAGAGGTGCTTAAGCATGCCTTGAAAGTAGATTTTTGGGATACTCATGCAATCGCAGATTATATTTATGGTTTGGTTAAATATAAAGGTATGGCGCAGATTTTCAGGAAATATGCAAAGCAGGAACTTGAGCAACTTAAATGGGAAAATTCTGCTAAAAAAGTACTCTGGCTTTATCAAAAAGCCTTAGCTGATTTTAAAAAATAATTTTTTTAACTAAAAAACGACAAAAATGAGAGCTATAATCTTTTATTTTCAAGTTCATCAGCCGTTTAGGTTGAAACAATATAGATTTTTCGAAATAGGTTACGATCATTATTATTACGACGATTTTGCCAACCGTAGTGTAATGCAAAAAGTGGCTCAAAAGTGCTATTTGCCAATGAATGATTTGCTATTGGAATTAATCGAAAAATATCCGGGAAAATTTAAAGTCTCATTCTCAATATCCGGTGTGGCGATTGACCAATTTAAGCTTTATGCTCCTGAGGTTTTAGACAGTTTTAAAAAATTAGCACAAACTGGTCAGGTCGAATTTTTGGACGAAACTTATGCTCATTCGTTGGCATCGTTAAAAAGCCCACGAGAGTTCGAACGGCAGGTCCGCATGCACAACCAGCTAATGCGAGAGCTATTTAACTATAATCCTAAGGTCTTTCGAAATACTGAGCTTATTTACAGCGACGATATTGCCAAAATGGTCTATAAATTAGGCTATAAAGCTATTTTAACCGAAGGAGCAAAACACGTTTTAGGTTGGCGCTCACCCAACTTCGTGTATTATTCTGGTGTTGAACCAAAACTAAAATTATTGCTAAAAAATTATCAGCTCTCTGACGATATTGCCTTCCGTTTCTCCAATAGATTCTGGGACCAGTGGCCTCTAACAGCTGAAAAATACGTTGCATGGCTAAATGCTATTGACAAAAAACACGAGGTTATAAACCTTTTCATGGATTACGAGACTTTCGGCGAACACCAATGGGCAGAAACAGGTATTTTCGATTTTATGCGGGCTTTGCCTGAGTACGTGTTTAAATACACTGACTTTCAATTCATGACACCGTCTGAAGCCATTAATACTTTTCAACCTGTTGCTCCTATCAATGTGCCAAACCCAATTTCCTGGGCTGATGAAGCCCGCGACCTGACGGCATGGCTGGGAAATGAAATGCAAAACGAAGCATTTGACAAAATTTATAGCTTAGAAGACAAAGTTTATCAAATCGACGACCAGCAAATCTGGAAAGATTGGCTTTACCTCCAGACCAGCGATCATTTTTATTATATGTGTACAAAATTCTTCGCAGATGGCGACGTACACATGTATTTTAACCCCTACAAAAATCCTTACGATGCTTTTGTCAATTACATGAATGTTGTGAGCGATTTCGAACTGCGACTTAAACAAAAATATACTGAACTGGGCGACTTGATTGCCAATTCGCCAGAGCAAATCAAAGCCTTGATAGACAAGTATCAGCAGGAAATTAAAAAACTGCAGCAAAAACTTAAAGAACTTACACAAAAAACTGCGGGCAAATCCACTTCCACTCGCTCAAAAAGCACAAAAACTACACGCTCCAAAAACGCAAAAACTACACGTAGCAGAAACACAAAAGCTAAAGGTAAATGACACAAACTGTGCTGGTTACTGGCGCTACAGGCTTGTTGGGAGCTAATATCGTCGAGCAATTAAACCTGCGAGGCTACAATGTACGGATTCTGGCACGTAAAAGCAGCAGTTTTAAAGCTTTGCAAGGTTTAGACTATGAGCTTATTTATGGCGATTTGACACAAACTGATAGCTTAAAGCAGGCTTTGCACGGCGTCGATTACGTAATACATAGCGCAGCCCTGACAGCAACGGCAAATGTCGATTTTGAACAGTTTTTCCTTGTAAATACAAAAGCCACGAAAGACCTGGTCGATTTAGCCAAAAAGCAGGGAATCAAACGGTTTGTCTATGTAAGCACAGCGAACTGCTTTACAAACGGTACAAAACAGCAGCCCGGCACAGAGGAAGGCGGATTTATGCAGTGGCTTGTAAGTTCGAAGTATGCTTATACTAAATATTTAGCGCAAGAGTACGTGCTTGAACAAGCGCAACAAGGCTTTCCTGGGTTAGTGGTAGCACCAACGTTTTTAATCGGACCTCGCGATAGTAAACCGTCCAGTGGCAGACTGTTGCTTTATGCTGTACGTAACAAAATTTTGTTTTATCCGCCGGGTGGTAAAAGTTTTATCGATGTACGTTTGGCTGCGGAAGCAGTTGTCAATGCGTTGGAAAAAGGCCGTATAGGACAAACTTACCTTTTAGCTGGCGAAAATTTGACGTACAAAGAATTTTTCGAAAAAGTAGCGCATGTTTTGCAGCAGAAAAAATTATATGTACCTGTGCCAAAGGTTGTTTTGGCTTCAGTAGCTTATTTGATGGAATTTTTAAAGGTTTTTGGCGTAAAAACATTGTTCGATAGGACCAACCAGCGGCTTTTGACCATAGACAATTATTTTTCGAATCAAAAAGCGCAAGGGGAATTGGGCTTAAAGCCAACAAAGATTGAGGAAGCTATCAAAGCGGCAATAGAATGGTTTGAGCAGAATGGATATTGGGGTAAGTAAGCGGAGGGAGGGGGATTCGAACCCCCGGTCCCGCCAAAGCGGGACAGCGGATTTCGAGTCCGCCCCGTTCGACCACTCCGGCATCCCTCCAGCTGCAAATATAAAAATTTATCGTGAAAAAATTAGAATTTTGTTTGATGCTGGGTAGGTAGTTTTTTTAGATGTAATTGTCTAAAGCTCAGTGTATTTTCTGGCATTTCCGCGGGATTTTTCAACAGGGTATTTTTTAGCATTTTTTTGCAGTTTGTTCAGAATAATGGATTTTATGTCCAGATTGTTTTTGTAAGCCATCATAAAGGAGTAAGTCAAGATATCTGCCAATTCGTCTTCAAGTTGTTGTTTGTCAAAGTCTTTGTCGCTTTGTTGTGGTGTTTTCCATAGAAAAATTTCGTTCAGTTCAGCTGCTTCGATGGAGATTGCTATGGCTAAGTCTTTGTTGTTGTGGAATTTGTGCCAATCGCGCTGGTCGCTGAATTGTTTGATTGCCTGTAGGATTTGTTGTAGTTCGCTCATTTTTGGGTTAGAATTTTTGTTTTTAAAGTTAAAGAAATATCTTTTGGCGTGGTGAATTTATAAATTTTTTGATATGGATTTAAAGCTAAAGTTAGTCACGCCAGTAGTTTTTGATTCGTTGCAAATGCGGCAATCGGCCGATGTTGTGGATTCGGTTTCAGATGCAAAGTTTGAATTTTCGCACATACATGAGTCGTCGCATAGTCACGGGCATGAGTATCTAATTAAATATGGTGATAATGTTCAAAAGCTGTTGAATCTGCCTGAAACTGCTCTTTTGCCTGGTAGCGCGGCTTTTCGTGTGCCTTTGTTAAAGCTGCTTTTGCCGCAGCACGATACGTTTGAATATGATTTGAGCAAAGTAAAGATGGTTTATGAGCTGGAAGTATATGGCAATTCTTCCCGTCAGCGGCAAAATTTTTTGTTTATTTCCAATTCAGTGCCTTTAGAGTTTGATTTTCAGGTGGGTAATTTTGATCCGGAAATTTGCGATAAATTAAACCGTATTTCGAAAATACAGCTTCAGCAGCTAAAGGAATTATCGCAGCTTTTGCAGTTTGGGTATAGCGACCGTTTTATTGATTATTTGAATTATTTGCTTGATTTAATTCCTGGTTCACAGGACGGTTGTCTTGTTCATTGGACGTTCGCACAATTGGAAAGCATTGTGAAAAAGCTTCTCGATATCGACGATGTTTTGTATGTAATAAAGTATTATTCAGCGGATTATGGCTATGAATTAATGCCTTTAAATTGGGCTTTAGTAACAAAATCGTAAAGTAAGAGTTTAGGGATTTATAGAGGTTCAAATTTTTGGCAATTTGTCCAATTCAGTTAATTTTACAACAAATTTTAAAAACTTTTTATATGGCAACTATCGCACAAGCAGGAAATAAAGGCGATGGAGTCCGTTCGGATTGTTTCATTACAATGGAATTGACCAGTAGTGGCGGGATTGTTCTGGATTTAAAGAGTAAAGTAAAGGCTCTTTATGGCGACCGGATGGAGGCTTTGGTACGGGATATTTTAGATTTTTACCAGATAAAAAACGCCAGGGTTCAAATCGAAGATACTGGCGCTCTGGACTTTGTTATAGCAGCACGAATGGAGGCGGTAATAAAGCAATTAATCGATACAGACAAAGAATACCTTTTGCCGGTTCTGGAACAAAATAAGTATGCCACTGAAAAGGATAGGTTTCGAATAACAAGACTTTATTTGCCCGGAAATACGCCCAAGCTTTTTCTAAATGCAGGTATTCACAAGCCAAATGGAGTTATTTTAGACCTTGAGGACTCAGTAGCTCCGGATAAAAAAGAAGAAGCACGTTATCTGGTGCGCAATGCCTTGCGTAGCGTTGATTTTATGGGTGCAGAACGCATGGTTCGTATAAATCAAGGCGAACGGGGATTGAAAGACCTGGAATTCGTTGTGTCTCATTATGTTAACATGATTTTAATACCGAAAGTTGAGACAGCAGAGCAGGTCAGAGCTGTTGAACAAAAAATCGAAAGTATAAAGCGCGATTATGATTGGGATATCTGGTTTATGCCGATTATTGAAAGTGCTTTGGGTATTGAAAATGCTTTTCAAATCGCAACAGCATCGCCCAAAGTAGCAGCTCTGGCAATAGGCCTTGAGGATTTGACAGCAGACCTGGGAGTGCAGCGTACCCTGGAAGGTTGGGAGACTTTTTATCAAAAAACACGACTCGTGAATGCTGCTAAAGCAGCTGGAATCCAGCCTATTGATTCGGTATTCTCTGATGTTCAGGATATGGAAGGCTTAAAACAATTCGTCAAAAAATCAAAGTCCTTTGGTTTTGAGGGCATGGGAGTTATTCATCCACGGCAAATACCGGTTATTTATCAAGCTTTTGCTCCTACTGATGAAGAATTAGAAAAAGCACAGCGCATTGTCGATGCGTTCAACGAGGCAAAAGCTAAGGGGTTGGGAGTTGTAGCTCTTGGAAGTAAAATGATTGATCCTCCGGTTGTTAAACGTGCTTTTAACATTCTAAAACTTAAAGAATTAGCTGAAATGGTTAAATAAATCAATTATGAAAAAAAGCTTTAGTGAACTGATAAACGATAAAGTCCCATTATTAGTTGATTTTTCAGCAGAATGGTGCGCTCCCTGTCGCATGATGCCACCGATTTTGAAACAGGTTAAACAGTTTTTCGGCGATAAAATAAAAATCATAACCATTGATGTGGATAAAAACCCTATCGTTGCAGGGCAATATCAAATACAAGCAGTCACGACTTTGATTTTGTTTAAAGAAGGTCGTGTGTTATGGCGTCAAGCCGGTGTTGTGCCTGCACACCAGTTGATTGAATTGCTTAAATATTATTTGCAGCAATAATTTTTTTATGTTTAAACCTAAAAAATAAAACCCATGTACTTAGATTATAAACTCGTTAAAAACGCTGTTGGACGTTACGTTCCCGATAATATAAACGGTCATCCGCAAGTGCCTTTTATGGGAGTTGGCAAGTACCGCCCAAAGGGACACAAAGCAGCGCCTCCCATTCCAACAATGGCTGATTATCCCAATCCAAACAAGGTTGTGGGTAGCTTGCGCGAAGCCCTCGAACGGGCAGGATTACGTGATGGCATGACGGTTTCAACTCACCACCATTTTAGAAATGGCGATTTGGTTGCTAATATGCTTTTTGATGTTATTCATGAAATGGGGGTTAAAGATATTCGTTGGTTTCCTTCGGCATCTTTTCCTATTCATGAGCATGTAATTCCCTATCTGGAGGATGGCACGATAAGCCACATCGAAGGTAGTATGAATGGCCCGTTAGGCCGGTTTACCTCAGAGGGCAAGATGAGTAAAATGGCGGTTTTACGCTCGCATGGTGGACGTTACCAGGCTGTGCAAGACGGCGAAGTGCATATTGATATTGCAGTGATTGCGGCGCCGTGCGCTGACCCATTTGGAAATGCTAATGGTTTGTACGGTGAGTCGGCTTGTGGTTTGCTCGGGTTTGCTCTGGCTGATAGCCAGTACGCTGATAAAGTGATTATCGTAACTGATCATCTGGTCGAATTTCCCTGCATACCATGGCAAATACATGGCAATTATGTTGATTACGTGGTTGTTGTCGATAAAATCGGTATTCCTGAAAAAATCGTTTCAGGCACGACAAAAATTACTAAAAGCCCTGATAGACTGTATATTGCTGAGTTAGCTGCAAAATTTGTTGACGCAGCTGGGTTGATCAAGGATGGCTGGTCTTTTCAAGCAGGTGCTGGTGGTACTTCGCTTGCAACGACTTATTATATTGCACAAATAATGAGGAAAAAAGGCGTTAAAGCTCGTTTCGTTCGTGGAGGTTCTACAAAGTACCTCGTAGAAATGCTTAAAGAAGGACTTACTGATTATATTTTAGACGGACAAACATTCGACCTCGACGGTGTCCGGTCAATGCGCGAAGACCCGCGACATGTATGGACCAGTC